>CAYPBW010000184.1:0-5498 GCA_964409055.1 uncultured Chitinophaga sp.
CCATGCGGACAAGGGGAAAAGTAGTGATGGTTTGGGAGGATGCTGCTGAGTGATTGGCAATACTCTCCTATCCTTCATTAATAATTTTTAATGAGCCAGATAATCTTCAATTTCTCTTTATAACTATCGGCATCAGTTTGGCTTCTCAAAGCCTATTCATTGTTAATCAGCAGAAATTATTTTGCTAATTTTATGGATAAATGAATTGATATGAACCAGACTATAAAACAAGAGCTTCATCAGCTGGTTGATCAGTGTAACAATGAACAGATACTGGAGGATGCAAGGGAATTGCTGCAATCCAATAAAGACTGGTGGGATGAATTATCCGCAGCCGACCAGCAATTGGTTAAAGAGTCAGAAGCCGAATACAATAAAGGCAACTTTATCAGTCATGAAGAATTAATGCAACGTTTTGAGCAATGGAAAAAGAAATAGTCTGGACATCCGTTGCCCAAAATGATTTCTGGGAAATAGCTGAGTACCTCAAAGCTGAATGGCCAGAAAAAGTACTTAACCAGTTTCAAAAAGCATTAGCCTTAAAGACAACCCTTTTGAAAAAACTGCCTACACTTGGTTTCAAAAGTCATAAATACTCGCAGTTTAGAAAAACACTGGTCACCCGCCATTACATGCTTATTTACTCCGTTTCGAAAGAACACATCATTATACACAGGATAAAACATACCCGGATGCGTTAAAGCAATACTTAGATTGATTCAAACATATAAAGAGGATCAAAAAACCATTAAACCTTTTACCTGGGAAACCATCCAACCCGCCGCTAATTTTCCAACTATGAAATATATTTTTTACCTCACCGTACTGCTTATCCTTTTTTCCTGTCAAAAAGACCAACAACCGGCACCGGCAGAAGAAACGATGTACTACCCTCCCGCAGGAAGCAGCACCTGGGAAACCAAATCCATTTCTTCACTCGGCTGGAATACGGCCGCCGTGCAGCCTCTGAAAGATTACCTGCAGCAGAAAAACACCAAATCCTTCATGATACTGGTGAACGGACGAATTGTGATGGAAGAATATTTCAACGGCCACACAAAGGATGATACCTGGCAATGGAACAGCGCCGGCAAAACACTGACAGGAACCATGACCGGCATTGCGCAGCAGGAAGGCCTGCTGCAGATCAATAATAAAGTATCCGACTATATCGGCACCGGCTGGACCAGTGCACCCATCAATAAAGAAAACCTGATCACTAACCGGCACCTGCTTACCATGACATCCGGGTTGAATGATGCAAATAATCTCGTTATCCCCTCCAATCTTACTTATATAGCTGATGCAGGCACCCGCTGGTCTTATCACAATGTTTTTCAGAAACTGATGGATGTAGTGGCCGCCGCCTCATCACAGAGTTATGATGCTTATTTCAACGCCAAACTGAGAGACCGGATCGGCATGGATGGCTTCTGGAACAACGGTATCATTTTTAAAATTTATCACAGCACCACCCGCAGTATGGCCCGTTTCGGTTTACTGGCACTCAATAAAGGCAAATGGAACAATGAGCAGATCATCAACCCCGCTTTTTTTGAAGAAAGCATCAATACATCACAATCTATTAATCCATCCTATGGTTATTTCTGGTGGCTGAATGGTAAAAGCAGCGCCATGCTACCCGGCAGCCAAACTGTTTATCCCGGCACACTCATTCCCAATGCACCAGCTGAAATGTATGCTGCCATGGGTGCCGAAGACCAGCGGATCTATGTAGTGCCTTCCAAAAAAATGGTAGTCATCCGCATGGGCAATGCCTCCGATCCGCAAAATCCCGTCTTCGCTTTATCCGGTTTTGATAATACATTGTGGGAGAAAATAAATGCGGTTATTAATTAAATACTGTAATAACCAAAACCGCTGAACAGTTACTTTACTGTCTTCAGATTAAATCCCCTCAGGGAAATAATTTTCTTATTACGGTCAAATACAATTTCAATTCTTTCATTTTGAAAACCGGAGCCGTCCAAATACTCCTTACCTGTAAATATAGCAGTTGATCTTTCTGCCCCTTCTGTGATTTTTATAGGGCCCGTTATTTCAAACCTGTTATTCGGGTGTGACTTCCAGAATTTTCTGTCGCTTTCAGTAATTTTTTTCCTCGGCACATTTCTCAGGTACTTCATGTACACTTTCACCGTGTCTGCAAAAAATTGTTCTGCCGAATCGGCCATATGTGCATTGCGAAAGCGGTATAATTCCTTAATGATCTGAATCTCCATCCTTTCCTGTTGCCAATCCTGCACCGGCTCACCTGGAGTACGGCACAACAAACAAAGAATCAGAATAAATGACATACCAGTTTATTTGTAAAGGATAAAATTATTATTCCCTGAACTTTACTGCCGGCAAACAGCCACCAATCCGGTATCTCCTCCCCATCACAACCGCTTCACCATATCAATCCACAATCTTGTTCTTATCCGAAAGCCAATGGATTCATACAGTTGTATAGCGCCGGTATTGCTGGTCAGCACATGCAAAAAAGGAGTAAAAGAATTATCCAGTATCAGTTTCATCACATGCAGCATTAAGGCTTTGGCATAGCCATGTCCGCGGTAATCCGGATGGGTACATACGGCGCTTACTTCCATATAGGGCACCGGGTGCATCCGCTGGCCTGCCATCGCTACCAGTTTATTTTCTCTAAATATGCCAAAGTAATTGCCGAACTCAATCGTACGTTCAAAGAAAGGGCCGGGTTTTGTTAGTGCAGTCAGTTCCAGCATTTGCGAAATATGCTCATCAGCCAGTGATATTATCAACGGACTTTGTGAAGTAACAAACAAATCAACCGGCTGCTCATATACCATCTGGCAGCAATCCATATGATGGAGTACCTGCCATTTGTTTACATCCAATTTTGCCTCATTAAGATAAGAAAGAGCCACTCTCCTGCCGGAGGGTAAAAGAGTATGCAGTTTATCCAGGCTTGCTTCATTCCACACTTTCACTCCGGCAAAGGGTGCAATTTCGGGACGATAAAACCCTGCGTCACCATCCACCACAGCAATGTCCTTGTTGCCGGTAGTGATAGCCTGCCAGATCATATTATCCAAAAGGTGGGACATGTTTGCTTGTAAAACTATTAAATAATCATAGTACTGACTTTACCCTTTGTCAGACTGACAAACTATCCCTGCTTTCTTAAGTATTTCGTAAGTATTACTATTTGCTGACCTTCAATTCTTCCTTCAATTTGTTCTTTATTGTCCGGCACCAGGCGGATATTGCGGACAACAGTGCCTACTTTGGCATTCACCGTTGAACCTTTTACATCAAGCGATTTGGTGAGAACTACATTATCACCGTTTTGAAGTATGGCACCATAACAATCACGGTGCAATTCCACGCTGCCATCATTTTCATGATCACCGCTTGCTTTGGCCCAGTTCAGTTTTTCATCATCAAGATAGAGCATATCCAGTTGTTCAGCCGCCCAGCTTTCATGGCGTAAGCGGTTTAGCATACGCCATGCCATCACCTGTACAGCAGGCACTTCACTCCACATGCTGGTAGCCAGGCATTGCCAGTGGGCACTGTCTAATTCTTCTTTCTTTTCTATTTGTGCCAGACATTTAGGACAAACCAATATGGCATCATCCATATTGCCCGTGGCAGGGGGCACTTCATATACTTTCAATCCTTCGGTTGCTTCACAGAGTTCGCATTGGTTGCCGCTTCGTTTCGCCAGTAGTTCTTCTTGTTTCATAATTATTTTTAAAGTCGGCGAATGTAAGCAAATTAACCTGCTGTAAGGGTGATCCTGAACCCGTTCAGGTCTTCAAACACCACTTCTCTTTTATTACTGAAAGGTTCTTCGGTGAGTTCAATGATCTTTGCTTTGGTCTGTAATCTCTCCACGAGGTCGTTCAGCGAATTCACCCGGAAAAATAACCCGGCATCCCTTACTTCATGGGTTCTGTCAGCCGGATAAGGGAAAAGCATGAAGGCTGCATCTTCCCATTCCAGTTGTGCCCAGGTAAGTGCGGCACCGGGATCCCAATAGCGGTTGCTGCCCGTACAACGAAAACCAAGGCTTTCATACCAAAGCACTGTTTGCTCCAGGTTTTGTACACCTAAAAAAGGAATGCATACTGCCATAAAGGGTTTTGTATATAACAAATAAACAAACCGGACTACTGACTACCGACTCAAGACTCCCGTCTCCATATCCCCAAAGGATTTCCATTCTTCAATTCATCCGGCAATAATTCATCGGGCCAGTTTTGAAAAGCCACCGGCCTGGCAAAACGTTTAATCGCATCGGCGCCAACGGATGTAAACCTTGCATCTGTAGTAGCAGGAAAAGGACCACCATGCTGCATACTCGGGCATACCTCCACCCCGGTAGGCACACCGTTCAGGATAAATCGTCCGCAGATATTTTTAATGGCTTCCACCAGTTCTTCATTTTCTTTGATGTCATTCACCGTTGCCATCAATGTGGCAGTGAGTTGCCCTTCAAGCCGGTTGGCCACTTCTACCATCTCCTGCACATCACTACACCTTACCACCAATGAATAGGGGCCAAAAACTTCTTTATGCAGAACCGGGTTGGTCAAAAAAGTTTTTCCATCCACGGTTGCAATCGTAGGTTGCCCCTGCAGTTCTTTAGGTGCTGCATCGGACTCCGCTACCAAATGCACATTCTCCTGCATCAGCGCTTCTTCTCTTTTTGCGGCATAGGCATCAGCTATCCCCTGGTGAAGCATAGTGCCCGGTGCAATGGCCTGAATGGCTTTGCCGAGATCATGCAAAAAGTTTTTCAATCCTTCGCTTTCAATACCGATGATCAGGCCGGGATTGGTACAGAACTGCCCCACTCCAAGTGTGATTGATCCGGCATACATAGCAGCCACTGCAGCCGCCTCTGTTTGTATTTTTTCCGGCAGCAGGAAAACAGGATTCACACTGCCCATCTCCGCAAAAACAGGAATGGGTTCTTTGCGCTGGTTGGCCCAGTCGAACAATTGTTTGCCACCTGTATAAGATCCGGTAAAACCAACAGCCTTTGTACAGGGATGCATTACCAATGCCTTCCCGGTTTCAAAAGAATTACCAATCACATGAGCAAAAATGCCCTTGGGCATATTGCACTTTGATGCAGCATGTAAAATAACATCCGCCACTATCTGCGATGTTTGCGGATGGGCAGGATGTCCTTTCACTACCACCGGGCATCCGGCAGCAAAGGCGCTGGCCGTATCACCACCTGCCGTTGAATAAGCAAAAGGAAAATTGCTGGCGCCAAAAACAACTACAGGACCCAGCGGCACTAACATTTTTCTTATATCCGGCTTCGGCGGATTCTTATCTGGTATCGCAGTATCTATGCTGGCTTCCAGCCAGTCGCCCTTTTCACAGGCCAGTGCATAGCTTTCCAACTGGTAGATCGTTCTTGCCCGTTCATTCCGCAACCTCGCCTCGGGCAAATTGGTTTCCCGCATGGCTGTTTGTATCAGCGCATCACCGCA
>CAYPBW010000185.1:0-2376 GCA_964409055.1 uncultured Chitinophaga sp.
CTGAGAGGTAAAGTAGCCATCGAAAACAATCACTGCTTCGTTGATAAAGGATACGGCAAATTCATTAAACGTTCTAAAGTATCACAGGTAATTTAGAATGATGAGTGATGAATTATGAATGAAGAAAAAGACAATATCATTGTAAAGAAATCATACGATTTTTCATTATCAATAATTGGCTTATACAAGCAACTTGTTGAAAAGAAGAAATATGTCCTGTCAAAACAAATTCTGAGAAGTGGAACTTCGATTGGTGCAAATATTCACGAAGCAGTTTCAGGCGAATCCAAAAAGGACTTCATTCATAAATTAGGAATTGCTGTAAAGGAAGCAAGAGAAACTTCCTATTGGCTAAGTTTATTAAAAGACAGCGGTTATATAACAACTGAAGAGTTTACCGGGCTTAATAACCAGTGTACAGAAATCATAAGAATATTAAATAGCATTATTCTCACAACCAAAGAAAGATATTTCCCAAATTCATAACTCATCATTCTAAATTCATAATTATTCAACATGCCAAGGAAAATTAAATCCGGACTTATCCAGATGAGCCTTCCCAAAACAGAAGGCGAAGGAACCATTGCAGAGATCAAAGAAGCCATGCTGCAAAAGCACATCCCTTACATTGAAGAAGCAGGGAAAAAAGGGGTGCAGATATTGTGCTTCCAGGAAATTTTCAATACACCGTATTTCTGCCCCGGGCAGGACAAAGCCTGGTATGAAAGTGCAGAAACCGTTCCCGGCCCTACCATTGAAAGAATGCAGGAATATGCAAAGAAGTACAACATGGTGATGATCGTTCCGGTTTATGAAAAAGAACAGGCCGGTGTGTTATACAATACGGCTGCTGTGATTGATGCGGACGGAACGTATTTGGGCAAATACCGTAAGAATCATATCCCGCATACTTCCGGTTTCTGGGAAAAATTTTTCTTCAAACCCGGCAACCTCGGCTATCCTGTTTTTCAAACAAAGTATGCTAAGGTTGGTGTGTATATCTGTTACGACCGTCACTTCCCGGATGGGGCAAGAATACTGGGATTGAACGGTGCAGAGATCGTTTACAATCCTTCTGCAACAGTCGCAGGGCTATCGCAATATTTATGGAAACTCGAACAGCCCGCCCATGCAGCAGCAAATGGATACTTCATGGGCTGCATCAACCGTGTCGGCACTGAAAAACCCTGGAACCTCGGCAAGTTCTATGGCAGCAGTTATTTCGTTGACCCGAGGGGACAAATCTTTGCACAAGCCTCCGAAGACAATGATGAATTGCTCATTGCAGAGTTCGATCTCGATATGATCGAAGAAGTAAGAAGTGTGTGGCAGTTCTTCCGTGATCGTCGCCCCGAAACCTACGGTAAACTTGTCGAATTATGAATTTAGAATGATGAGTTATGAATGCGGCGTGATGTTTTTGCATTCATAATTCAGAATTCATAATTCTAAATTAATCGAAATGATAAAAAGCAACAGACTAAAAGCAGAACAATACGAAGCCAACTTCGCCGACATTCACCCGCCGTTTGAAAACAGAACTGCCGCGGTGGTGGAAGCCAGCCGTTGCCTGTTCTGCTACGATGCTCCCTGCACCAAAAGCTGCCCTACCGGTATTGATGTGCCCAAGTTCATCAAACAGATCACTACCGACAATATCAAAGGTTCGGCACATACCATTTTCGAATCCAATATCATGGGGGCCGGTTGCAGCAAGGTTTGCCCGGTAGAAAAATTATGTGAAGGAAGTTGTGTCTTTAATCTTTTAAATGAACCTCCTATTCCCATAGCAAAGCTTCAGCGCTACAGTACAGAGAAAGCCATGGAGAACAACTGGCAGTTGTTTGAAAGAAAAACATCGGTTGGTAAAAGAGTCGCCATTGTAGGTGCCGGTCCCTCGGGTTTAAGCTGCGCCCATGTGCTGGCAAGAGAAGGAGTTGATGTCACCATCTATGAAAAAGAAAGCAAGGGCGGCGGACTGATGACCTACGGTATTGCTGCCTATAAAGTCACCCCGCAGTTCTGCGAAGATGAAGTGAACTATATCACTTCCATCGGTGGCATTGAAATAAAATACAACCAGGAACTTGGAAAAGATATTACGCTTAGTCAACTGAAAAAAGAATACGATGCTGTTTTCCTCGGTATTGGTGTGGGTGTAGCCCGGCAACTGGATATTCCCGGCGAAAAATTGGAAGGTGTGGTGGATGCCATAAAATTCATTTATGATATACGTTCCAAAGGTTATCCTGTAGTTCCGGTTGGCGACAAAGTAGCTGTGATCGGTATGGGCATGACAGCCATTGATGCCGCTACCCAGGCCAAACGTCTCGGAGCAAAAGAAGTCACCATGCTCTACCGCCGCACCGAAGCCGA
>CAYPBW010000185.1:2476-5316 GCA_964409055.1 uncultured Chitinophaga sp.
AAAGACGGAGCTGCTGCTATTTTGAAATATCTAAAAATTATGAATTAAGAATTATGAGTGATGAATTGATGGTTACCATTCTTAATTCTAAACTCATAATTCATAATTATAAAAAAATTAAACCATGGCCTCTATTGAATCAACTTTCCTGGGCATCAAGTCACCAAACCCCTATTGGCTGGCCTCTGCACCTCCTACCGACAAAAAATACAATGTCCTCCGGGCCTTCGAAGCCGGCTGGGGCGGTGTGGTCTGGAAAACCCTCGGCTCCCAGGTCAAGAATGTATCCTCCCGGTATTCTGCCGTGGACTATGGCGGGCAGCGGGTCATGGGCTTCAACAATATCGAACTCATCAGCGACCGGCCGCTTGATATCAATCTTAAAGAAATTGCTGAATGTGTAAAGCTCTTCCCCGACCGGGCCATGATCGTTTCCCTCATGGCCGATAACGACCGCAAAAGCTGGCATGAACTCATCAAAAAAGTAGAAGACACCGGTGCACACGGACTCGAACTCAATTTCGGTTGTCCCCATGGTATGACGGAAAGAGGCATGGGCGCCGCCGTGGGTCAGGATCCCGAAATTGCCTGCATGGTAGTAGAATGGGTGATGGAAGCCGCAACGATCCCCGTTATAACCAAACTTACTCCCAATGTACATTCTGTTGTTCCCACAGGTCGCTCAGTGGTAAAAGCCGGCACCAATGGCCTCTCACTCATCAATACCATCCAGTCCGTGACGGGGGTTGACCTCGATACCCTGGTGCCCAATCCCTATGTGGCCGGCAAGTCTGTGTTTGGCGGCTACTGCGGCCCCGCGGTAAAACCCATTGCCTTAAAAATGCTCACCACCATTGCGCAGGATGAGCTGACAGGCAAAGTACCCATCTCCGGTATCGGCGGCATCAGCACCTGGAAGGATGCGGTGGAGTTTATGCTGCTAGGTGCCAGCAATGTGCAGGTATGCACCGCCGTGATGAAGCATGGCTTCCGCATCATTGAAGACCTCTGCGAAGGCCTCAGCAACTGGATGGATGAAAAAGGATTTAAAACGCTGGATGATTTTATCGGCAAATCGGTGCCAACTATTACGCATTGGGAAGACCTCGACATCAACTACCACCATATTGCCAAAATAAACCAGGACAAGTGCATCCATTGCGGTCTATGCTATATTGCCTGCGAGGATACTTCGCACCAGAGCATACGCCTCGAAAAAGGAAACCCCTACAATACCTACACCGTGATTAACGAAGAATGTGTGGGCTGCAATCTCTGCAAGCTCGTTTGCCCCGTGGATAATTGCATCACCATGGAAGAGCACCGGGTGGCGCCGGAATACTTAAACTGGAGAGAGTTTCTGAAAAGGGGATTACCGCTTAACGATCATTGATTGTCACCCTGAGCTTGCCGAAGGGTGGATTGAATGGCAGAAAAGAGGATTGCCGTTGAATGATCATTAAAAACGAATGTCATCCTGCCTGCCTTGTAGCCTTCCCTGATATGTAGTTCAGGCAAAGTGCCAATTAAAGATAAGTACATAGATACATCTTTGCATTATACTCTAATTTACCATTGTTACCGGAAACCTCATTGGCATCGGCTGACATTGCCCGGTTGGCGGGTGTGTCTGGTTCTTTATGAGGCCGGTGGGGGAGAATACCGGTTACTGCGTGTTACTTTTATTTTTAAAGAATACCTCCCGGAAAGAAAGAAATTTAACATACAAATTGAGAAATATACGGGCTATATTAATAGCTTTATTTTATGAAAATGGCCTTATTCAGACATACAAGTCGCATCGTTTTCTTCTTTGCTATACTACTACTTTTTAATTCGTGTAAAAAGTCTGTGGATGACACGAATAGCTTTACATGGTCACACAACGGTATAAATCATACAACAAAACTGGATACGGCATATATATCGCATCCAAGCAGGCCACTCTACACAATAATTACCGGTGAGAACAAGCCAGGCTATATTATTTATGTAAGAGTTGAGTTCAACCTGACTTCATTTAATGCGGGCAGATACATTATTAATGATGGTTCCGGGGCTTTTAACCGGCTGACTTATACTGATGATACCGGGACTACCTTGATCGGTGCAGGAGGAACACTGAACATTACAGCAAACTCAAATAATCGTATCTCCGGGGACTTTTCAGCTACACTTATTACCGGTACAGGAGCCACCAGTCTACTAACCGGCAGTTTTACCAACATGCCGGTTAAATAAAGCACTGACTACAGTGAGTTGTTTTTTGAACACCCGCCACAGCATAGGGTGAGACAATGCTTTAACTACGCCAAGTCCCCTACGAGAGACTCGGCTTGTAAGGAACTCTCCCAATAGCGGAGTCTACCCTGTCCCCCGCTGGCGGGGGCCGGATCGTCGTACATCGTACTTTACAAATTGGGGTGGACTAAACTGCGGCGCTTAAACCCCACCCCTATTTGAAGCAGGGTTTATGACCAAACCACTTCCTCCGCCTGCGGGGGATAATGAAAACCCTAAATTTCGTAAAGCTCTACCTCAAAGAACCCAACTTCTTCTCAATCCATTCTTCCAGGAAATGCTGCACCCAAACAATATTTGTCAACACTTCATGATTCGTAAACCGAAGCACCGTAAAGCCTGCCTCTTCCAATGCCTTCTGTCTCTGCTCATCATTCTTCCTTACCTCCTCCAGTTCATGAATACTTCCGTCTACTTCAATGATCAGCATTAATTCCTTACACATGAAGTCAGCAATATAGTTCAGCACCGGCCGCTGCCGTCGGAAGCCATAACCTATCATTTTACCTGCACGGAGAACATACTTCCACAAACAAGCT
>CAYPBW010000186.1:0-5263 GCA_964409055.1 uncultured Chitinophaga sp.
GAAAGCAATTACACCCACATTTTTCTATCCGGCAATAAAGTATTTGTCTCTGCCAAAACACTGAAAGAGTATGATGAAATTTTACAGGGACATAAATTTCTGCGGGTACATAAATCACACCTGGTCAATCCGGCACATATAGACGCTTATGACAAACAGGGCACATTAGTGATGAGCGACGGCTCCCGGGTAGAAGTGGCCCGGCGAAAAAAAGAGTTTTTGCAGCAATCCCTGGCGGGTAAATAAGAATTATGCGGCGAAATTTCCGGGTATAGAAAAAACAACAGTGGCTTCTCTTTGCTGGTGGTTCATCAGCATGATATCAGCGCCAATGCGGGATGCATCCGGAATAATGGCACCAATGCTGAAGGAAAGACTGTACCCGTTATAGTTGCTTTTATCGGTGATACGTAATTCCACATGGTCTTTATATCGCTCTGAACGGATGTGGATATCACCCCTGTTAGAATTATTTAATACGGTAAAGATCACCTCGTTCAGCAGCTTGACCATTTTGGTATCAATTCCCTGAAGAACAACTCCCTCACCAACTTCATTCACCACATCACTGCGGTTCTGAATCGCAGTTGGGAGGGAGTTATTCAGCAAGTCGTTTACCAGTTGCCGGAGTTGAATCCGTCCGGCGTAGCCAGTGCTTAGTTGTCTTTCCATAAGGTTGGGATTTGGGGTCTTTTCAGGGAACATGGTTGTTTGGTTTTTCAAAGGATGGATTTGTGATTGGACATTCTGGACGTTTGGACATTATCAAAATCGAAACACTAAGTAACGACAGGATAAGACCACCACAAATAGTATTCTATTGGAATGTTTTGTAGTAGCCCTGCCACAAAAAATGTAAATCCTAATAGTACAGGTAAGGGTTTCTGCTGTAAGGCCGTAGTATCCCTTCTATTTAATAAGGGTTTTTGCTTCGTTAACCAGGCAGGTAGTTAACCGCATAATGGCCTCCTGCTCCTGCGGGCCCACTGTCAGTTTCGACTCTTTTTTATTGTTGCCGGTAAAAACAATGGTAGCCAATTTTTGGGTCATTAGCTTTTGTAATAGCGTTGTGGTGCTGGCCGTATTTCTGAAAACAAACTGGAAAAGGCCTTCACAGTTCATCGTGCCACCGTTCCGGGAGGCCGATTTGGATTTGATACCTTCAAAAACTATGCTGGCGGTGGAATTATTATCAAAACATTTATCAGCTCCTTCAATGGAAAATAGTACAACGATCTCTTTGCTGTCAGCATCAACTGTAACTGAACCCCCGTCCACAAAAATAAAGCCGGTGGATAGCTTCACTTCTTTGGTAAACGGATCGGTTTCCCGGATAAGTTTACAATCCTGGCCTGCGGCCGTTACAGAAACAAAAAGTAAAACTGAAAAAATATATTTCATAAAATATATGATTTATTACCTGACGAAGACAAATAACCATAAGGTTGCTACTCGTTTCTGCGGAATCTTTTCTTTACAATTTCTAATTGTGCATCTGTCATCCGGGAAGTCTTCTTCAGCACACTTATAAAATGATCTACCTCTTCTGAAGTAGCCGGGCAACCCGTATTCTCTCCTTTTTCTGGCCCCTCTCCTTCCTTACGGATTTTTGAATCCGCCAGTAATTGACCTTCTTTATCAAAAACCAGCCAGAAAGGAATTCCCAGTCCTTCGCCATGATATTGTTTTTTCATCTCACCGCCACCGGGATTTTCCAAATGCTTCTTATCCTTTGTTTCATCCACTACAATGTGACGAATAACATAATTGTCATCAAAAAAAGATTTACAGGTTGGATCGTCAAGACTTTTATCCAGTTTATGACACCAGCCGCACCAGGATGCAGTGAAGAGGATTAGAATGTTTTTATTCTGCTTCGAAGCTGAAAGTTGAGCATCCTGTAAAATAGCAGCAGCTGTAGCCGGTGTTGTTTGACCAGCTACCGCTGTTGAAATCAGGCTTGATGCCAGTAAAGCAAAGAATACTTTATGCATACACTACTTATAAACGTACAGCTGTACCGGTGGCAATCACCATCAGCATACTGCCGCCGCTGCCGATTGTTTCAAAATCAAGATCAACGCCTAAAATACCATTGGCGCCCATAGCCTGTGCTTTTTGTGATAATTCACGAAGAGCATCTTCTTTAGCTTGTTCCAGCACTTTTTCATAGGTTTTGCTGCGGCCTCCAAATACATCTCTTAATCCGGCAAATATGTCTTTGAAAATATTGGCGCCGATGATGCTTTGCGCATTGATAACACCGAGATACTCTTGTACAGGTCTGCCGTCTACGGCACTGGTTGTTGTAATCAGCATATGATTGTGGTTTATTTTAATTCCTCAAAAATAGCTTTTAGCCTTACATCTTCACTTACTTCCGCATTTTTTGACGCTTCTTTAATATAAGCGATCCGTTTGTCAATATCCGGGTGGCTGGCCAGGAATTCCGGCATTACGGAACCCGAAGCCGCCTGTTTCAGGTGAGTAAACAAATCCGAAAATCCTGCAGGGTCAATTTTTCGCTGTGTCAGCAGTTGCAGGCCATCCATATCGGCTTCCTTCTCCAGGCTGCGGGAATAATGCAATGATTTCAGGTCGTCTGCATGATCCACCACTACCGATGTTACCTTACCAAACCGGCCAAATAACAAACCTAAGAATACTTTTGAGCCCATGGTACGGAATATGCGTTTGGTGGAATGTTTGTTGTTGACATGGGTAAACTCATGTGCCAGCAAAGCAGCCAGTTCCGGGTAAGAATTGATCTGTTGTAACAAAGCCTTGTACACCACGATCCTTCCGCCCGGCAATGCAAAAGCATTGACCACATTGTCGTTTACTACCGATATCCTGATTTGATAAGCCGTGGGAACTTCCATGGCAGCAAAAAAATCGTTCAGCAGCAATGTAGCAGTTGAGTCTTCCATACTGCGCAATCCCATAGCATCATACACCGCATCACCGATCTGCTGTTCAGTGTTCGGTGAAATCTTCGAAGCCAGCTTTTGCGATAACCAGGGAACAATAAGCAGGTAAAGCAATACAAGCAATCCTGCCAGTCCCAGTAACAGCAAACTGTTTCTTATCCACTCTTTACCACTGCTTTTTTTGTACCAGGCTTTTTTTTGTTCCTCCTGTCTTTCTTTTACAAAATTGGCCGCATCATTTCCTTCGATCCATAGTTCACCGCCAGGATGCCTCAGCCTTGTTTGCTGACGGCCAAACTCAAAAGAAGCTTCCACATCCTTCAGTAACCAGTTGATGGTAGAAGTAGTACCGTCAGGATTGCGGTAACCAATGCTGAGGTTCTTGTCGAATATGAGCACCGTTGCTTCTGCAGCCTCGGAGCCATGAGAAAGATAAAAGGAACCAAAGTAGCTTTTCATTTTACATGTTATTGCTGGCCTGTAAATATAATTGATAACAGAAGTACATCCCTGTTAAAATACAAGATTCAAATATCTCCTCCAGAAACATTCGATAACTTGGCTACTGCAACTCTGTGTTTCGGTGCCTCTGTGGCAATTTCTCTTAAGCCACTGAAACACAGAAACGCTGAAAAGAGAACTTAGTCAACAAAGCAGCTTTTACTTTGTTAAGTGCACAGAAAACAAAATCTTTGCATACTAAGGCTTCGGATGGGCCTCAGACTTTACACTATGGTACAAGCCTATAATTTCCTTGCTTCCTGGCAACTGTTTCCCGAAAAAGGAACCTATGAGAACGGTGATCGTCCCAAAAGCGGTATTTATAAGATTGAAGCTGTACCCGATACCAAAGAACTGGCCATCTATCACAACTGGGTTACTTTGGAAAACCAGGCATTCGCTGCCAATTATAAAATACTGGTTGATGGCGGGCTAAATGATTTCAATGATCAACAACTGGCCGACAAAGTACAGGCCATCATCCCGGACGGGATTACCTTTGAAATTCATTTTTACAAAAAGGGAGAAGTGGCGCTGCATGTGGTGCATGAGATCATGCCCAACGGCTATTTAAAAATTACGCAACAGGGTTATAAGGAAGACGGCACGGCTTATACCAATACCGAGGTTTACCACAAGCAACTGAGTGTGCTCCCTTACTCAGCATCGGTGGCAGGTGCCGTAATAAAACCAAACGAAGAAGGCATCATCAAGCACAAGGCGCTTACTGCCATGGAAGAGCAGACCAATATGCAGCTGGACCAGATCCGCAAGCAAATTGAGCTGCTGGCCCTGCAGGCACATGAAATACAAAAGCGGAAAGAGCTTTCGATGATGATCTACAATGCCAAACTATCTTTCAAGCCCAATATTGGTCAAATTTATTACCTCTATGAAAAGCAGGATGACAGCTTTATGCTTTCATTGGTATCACCCAAAGAATGGGGAAACAGCGGCCCGTTCAAAAAATTTGTAGCTGCCGTACAGTTGCTGGCCGATCATACCTGGAAAGAGTTATAGAATCGTACTTTTGATATATGACAAAATTATCCGTCAATATCAACAAGTTTGCTACACTTCGCAATTCAAGGGGCGGCAATAACCCTGATGTAGTAAAAGCGGCCATAGATGCCCAGCGTTTTGGCGCTGATGGGGTAACGGTACATCCCCGACCCGACGAACGCCATATCCGCTACGAAGATGTGCGTCAGATAAAAAAGATCATCACTACCGAATTCAATATTGAAGGCAATTGCCGGGAGCAAAAATTCATTGACCTGGTGCTGGAAACAAAACCCACACAGGTAACCTTAGTGCCGGACGAACTGGGCCAGCTCACCAGCGACCATGGATGGGACACCATTACACACAAAGACTATTTAAAAGAAACCATTGCACTTTTTAAAAATGCAGGTATCCGTGTCAGCATATTTGTTGACCCGGTAATAGCGATGGTAGAAGGCGCTGCCGCAACAGGTACGGACAGGATTGAACTATACACCGAAGGCTATGCCAAAGAATATGCAGCCGGCAAAAAAGAAACCGCTGTAAGACCCTATGTGGAAGCCGCTAAAAAAGCAAAAGAACTGGGATTGGGTATCAATGCCGGGCATGACCTTGACCGGCACAACCTGCAATACCTGAAACAGCATATTCCATTTTTGGATGAAGTAAGCATCGGCCATGCCCTTATCTGTGATGCCTTGTACCTTGGTTTTGAAAATGCGATCCAGTTGTATAAAAGGCAGTTGCAGTAATTTGGTACAGACTTGAGATGATTATCAGAAGAAAACTGTACCAGCAGTGTCGTATATTTATGTGTTATAGGCAAC
>CAYPBW010000187.1:0-2667 GCA_964409055.1 uncultured Chitinophaga sp.
CCATCAAAGATGCCGGCGTTTTTCATGGCATCGCCTTTCATGCGGAAAAAAAATGTAGCAGGTTTGTTGCGTATCAGTTGTTCATTCAGGTCGATGCCCCGTTCGGCATAATCGTCTGCTGCGGCGCCAAAGCCGGTGGCATTGGCTGTCTTAACCTCCTGTTGTGTGAATTGTTTTGAGCCTTTATAGGCGGCCCCAAAAAATAAATCTTCTCCATCCATAGCTGGTCGTTTTACCCTTGCCGGCAGGAGCCGGAAGGAAGTGAATAATAATATTTCAAAAATTTAATGGGGTTATTTTTTTTGTAAAGCTAAATATTTTAGTAAATTAGTGCTAAGAAAATGGGTAAGTATTTTTTGGTTTTTTAAATAGATGGATGATGGAAACAATTATCAACAGCATCCCGGGTTACAGGGTGTATGAGTATTTACTGGTACTCAGTCCGCATGAGGAATTATGGAACCGGATCATGAAAGTAAAGGAGGATTTTGCCGGGCAATATAAATCTGATTATGCCCGCTGGGGCAAACCACATATCACACTTGTCAATTTTGTACAGTACGCCCTGATGGAGGAAAGAATTGTCAGCCGGCTGCATAATATTGCAATGGGATTTCCTCCATTCAAAGTGGAGTTAAAAGATTATGGCAGTTTTCCTTCTCACACTATTTATATCAATGTAACCAGCAAGCTGCCGGTACAGAACCTGGTAAAGCATATCCGAACAGAAAGTCAGCGGCTGATGAAACTCAATGATGATAATAAACCGCATTTTATCATGGAGCCACACCTGACCATTGGCCGCAAACTAAAACCCTGGCAATATGAGAAGGGATGGCTTGAGTACAGCCACAAACATTTTACCGGCCGTTTCATTGCGAATGAGATGACATTGCTAAAAAGACTGGCTGTCGAGTCACCAGAGGGTTACCGGATGAAGTACCAGGTTGCGGCAACATTTCAGTTTCAAAACCTGCCGGTGGTAACGAAGCAGGGAGAATTGTTTGGATAACAATCATTCCGTTTACAGTAACAAAACAGTGTGATGGATTAGTGGGTAAGGAGAATAAGGAGTAAGAGAGGTGTGTATGATTATGAGAGAAAACTCTTTATTCTCCTTTTTTATTTGGAAAGTGCAAACCAACCAAGTGTATGTCTGATAAATTAAAGCAAGACCACTTTAAAGTGGCAGTGAAAAAACAAGAGGAGTCAACTTATTTGACCGGCAGGGGTGCCCAGTTCAATACCAGGAATCGTTTCTTAAAGAACGAAACGACCAAAGAACATATAGAAGGGATTGACGACTGGGAAGAGAGTAATGTGCCCACCCTATATATGGAGCAGGAAAGCAAGACCATTGTAAATAAAGTGGAGAGCCCGGATGTGGGTATGAGTTACAGTATGAATCCCTATGCCGGTTGTGAACATGGCTGTATCTATTGCTATGCGAGAAATGTGCATGAATACTGGGGCTACAGTGCCGGGCTGGATTTTGAACGGAAAATTGTTGTAAAAAGGAATGCACCAGAGCTACTGCGAAAATTCCTGATGAACAAAAAGTGGGATGCCACACCTATCATGCTCAGCGGTAATACGGATTGTTATCAGCCTGCTGAGCAAAAGTACCGGCTGACAAGGGGTTTGCTTGAAGTATGCAATGAATTCAACCAGCCGGTGGGTATACTCACCAAAAATTCCTGGATACTAAAAGATAAAGATGTGCTGCAGGAAATGGCAAAGAAAAAAATTGTTTCAGCAATGGTTTCCATCACTTCATTTAATGAAGACCTTCGGCGAGTAATGGAGCCAAGAACAACGACAGCCAAACAAAAATTGAAAGTAATTCATGAGTTAAGCAGTGCCGGTGTACGGATGGGCATCATGATGGGGCCGATGATACCGGGACTGAATGAACATGAGATGCAACGTATCATGAAGGAGGCCAAGGATAACGGGGCCACTTTTACTGCTTATACTTTTATCCGGCTGAATGGAGCAATCAAATTCCTGTTTCATGACTGGTTGTATAAGAATTTTCCCGACAGGGCAGATAAAGTATGGCACCTGGTGGAACAAAGTCATGATGGTAAAGTAAACGACAGCCGCTGGGGTGTGCGGATGCGGGGAGAGGGCAGCATTGCCCAGCTTGTGGCGCAGCAATATAAAAAGTACGGCAAGCTTTATGGCATGAACGCAGAGGAGTGGAGCCTGAACCGAAAACTTTTCAGAAGACCCGGAGAACAGGGCAAGTTATTCTGACCGAAATTCCAGCAGTACTTCGTCGTCCCTCAGCAACAACAAGGTTTTATCTTTAAGTTCAAACCGGTTTATTTTATTCAGTTGCTGAAAGAATTTGTCTTCAACCTGCTGCACTCCTTCACAATACATTTTAGTGGAGAAAATATCCTTAAAGCTGATCTTGTTTCCACTGATGATAATGCTGCTGCCAAATGTATTGCAACTGCCATTGCCACCGGCACTTTGCTTTTGCTGGTTGAATTTTATAAATGCCTTTGTGCTTACTTCTTCTGAGCCTTGCTTTGTATAAATCTTCTTTAAAGACCATTTGGTTTCGTAAAGAGCCTGATGCTGCCCACTGTCCTTCTTCATGATAAATGCGGATAAAAGCATAAAAAGTCCTGTACTCATATAAGTTATCAGTTTCAT
>CAYPBW010000187.1:2767-5244 GCA_964409055.1 uncultured Chitinophaga sp.
TTTATGCAATTCTTTAACATTTTGCATCCTGCCGGTAAATCACTGCTATATGCGTACATTTTTCCTACTGCTGTCAGGGCTTATTGCCTTCCTGCCTGGACTTTCACAAAATGATGGCCGCCTGCTCGACTGGCCGATGAAACTGAATTACCTGTCTGTTAAAGTGAATGCAGATGCATTTACAGCCACCACTTTTATTGAAATGGAATTTTGTAATCCCAACGATAAAGAAATAGAAGGACTTTACCAGTTTCAATTGGAGCCGGGACAGGCCATAACGGCCTTCCAGTTAGATTTGAATGGCAAATACCGTGACGGGTCCATTGAAG
This sequence comes from uncultured Chitinophaga sp., assembly GCA_964409055.1. GTDB lineage: Bacteria > Bacteroidota > Bacteroidia > Chitinophagales > Chitinophagaceae > JJ008. The sequence goes on from CAYPBW010000187.1 coordinate 3,097, forward strand.
AGAAATGGAAGGCAAGAAATGCCTATAATACCATTGTTGGCAAACGGGTAGACCCGGCATTGTTGCAAATGGATTACGCCAATCATTACCGGCTTAATATCTATCCAATACCAGCGAAAGGATGCCGCCGGGTAACGATGACTATTCAACAGCAGTTAAAGCCTGTTAATGGAAAATTCATTTATAAACTTCCGCTTTATTATAAGGATACAATAAAGGAAATTGATATTACTTTAAAAACGATTGGCATTAATGCAGAACCTGAGATCGATAAGGGTTTACTCAAAGGCCAAAATTTTGTAAATAATAATACTGCTTATGAATTGAATTATAGAGGCAAAGAGAGACGGGTTGATGAACCGCTTTCTTTTTCTATCCCATTGCTGCTTCACAAACCTGCTGTTTGTATCAAACAAGTAAAAGAAAAGACATTCTTTGCCCTTCGCTTTATACCCCGTATCAACAGGGCCTATGCATTCAATGCAGATGATGTGATAGTGTTCTGGGATATTTCCGCCAGCGGACGGTTGAGGGACATACGAAAGGAAATCAATTTTCTGAAACAGTATGTATCAAAACATGCTTTATCCCGTATGACTATCATCACCTTCAACCAGCAGGTGCAGGATACAGCCATTTTTTTCCTGAACAACAATTATCAGCGATGGGTGGGCTACCTGGAAGCGCTACAATATGAAGGCGCTGTGCAGTATGGCAGCCTGGATTTCTCTGCTGTAAAAGCCGATGCCATACTCCTGTTCAGCCACGGAAGGAATTCCTTTGGGGCTGACATGCCTGTGCCGGGACAGGTGCATACCTGGTGTATCAATTCGGCAAAGGACAGGAATCAGCAGCATCTTGAAAATATTATCGGGTTTACCGGTGGTCATTATATTGATCTTTCAAACAGGAACAGTGAAGATGCGGTGGCCATAACGACCTCAACAGAAAATATCCTCCTTAGGGTTAAGGCGGGTGAAACGACTATTGACCTGAATGAAAAAATTAGTGTCATCAAAAATGACACGATACTCCTGACGGGAACGCTGCCAGCCGGCACAGCCTCTCTTACCCTGCAATATGGAAATAACAGCCAAACCAGGGAGGAAGAAACTATCGATATTACCACTCATGGTCATTGTGAAATGTCTGCCATTGACAGGCTGGAAATGCTTAGCCGGTTTGAACAATATAACGGTTATTATTCTAACTGGTATGATGTGCTGAATTTCGGGAAGGCGGAAAAAGTAGTCACTGCCAGTACCTCTTACATTGTTTTAGAGAGAATAGAGGATTATATCAAGTTCAATATACTGCCACCCGCAGACCTTCAGCCGGAATGTGATATGAACATTTTTGTAAAGGCAGATGAGGAAAGAAGAAGGCAATACAAAATGGTAAATGATTTTGATGTGCTGAAAGCTGTTGTATCAGCCTATAATGAAAGGATTGGCCGAGCTGATAAATACGGTCAGTCCATCCTGCTGACTGATGAAAAAACTAACCAGACAGCAGGTACAAACAATAACCGGCAAGTCAATACCACGACGGTTGCCAATGGCTTAACAGGAAGAGTGGCCGGGCTGGCGATAACAAGCGGAGCAGAAAATGCTGTAGCCATGAGCGAAGTAGTTGTAACTGCCATGGGTGTAACCCGACAGCCGAAAGAGCTTGGTTATTCTGTTACAAAAATTCATGCCAGTGAACTAACACAAGCCAAACCGGTAAACCTGCAGCAGGGATTAACCGGGAAGGTTTCGGGGCTGAATGTACAAACGGTCAACAGCGGTGTATTTGGCGATACCCGGATAACGCTGCGGGGAATACGATCGCTTACCGGCAACAATCAGCCTATGCTGATCCTGGACGGTTCACCTGTTTCGCTGAGTTTTTTGAATGTCATCAATCCTAATGATGTGACGAATGTAACTGTTTTGAAATCTGCTGCGGCCACTGCTATTTACGGACCAGATGGGGCTAATGGCGCATTGGTAGTTAGCACCAAAAAAGCCAGTAACAGCAATTATAATTACTACTGGAGGAACTATCGGTTGAAGGATATGGCTGATGTAGATTACCTGCAGGAACTAAAGCAGGTTTCGGTGAAAAACCTGGCTGCCCGTTATGAAGAGTTGCGTTTGGAGTATG
>CAYPBW010000188.1:0-5208 GCA_964409055.1 uncultured Chitinophaga sp.
CTGCGAAGGTAACTAAACGCTGTTTTTATTTTTTACCATAGGCTGTATAAATTCCACTGCCGGGATAATCGGCATCGAGCAGCATTAATAACCTGGCTCCTTTAATACATTTAAAGTAAGCATGGTATTTTTTTGCCTTATTTTCGATTTTTGAGAAGCTTATTTGCCAGTTGTTTAGCACTGTAAATTTGCCTGATGATTTTACTTCAGCAAATTTCATATTTCCTACCATTCCGTTCACAGCTAATAATTTCCAGTTGTAGGTATTGCCTGCACCAAACTGGAAGGTTTCATTAGACTGATTTATATTCATACCGGCATATTGTCCTGTATAAGCACTATACAGCTGCTGCACACCACTGAAATCACTGGTCCAGGTTCCGGTGAAGTCAGAGGCTGCGATAGCAAATTTGTTATAATTATCCATTGCCGCCAGTGAATTCATCAGGTCGCTGTTACTATCCCAGCGAATATTATATGGGTCAAAGCCAAATGCCTGAATAAATGAATCTTTATCAGGAACTACAAATTCAAGCCAGTTCAAATATCCCTGATGATAAAAAACAATGAACACTTCTTTCCCGGTTGAACTTTCAGTAGCCGTTCCAAATCCAAGATAAGGCCTGTTATAAGTGCTGATATATGCGGTTCTATAATTTTTGAGATTACTGTATCTCGGAGCTACCAAAATATTCCAGGCGGCATTAGTTAACGGTTCGGGGTCGGCGGGAAAAATTGTTCCTTCTTTAGGATAGTGGAGTAATACCTTCACATTCCCTTTTATAACCTCTACCCAGTCAGATTGTACTGTGCTTGTCCAGCCATCATCAAAATTGGTTACATTAAAGGCAAAACCATCTGATACCGGCTTTGTTTTTTCTTTTGGCTGGATGCCGGTATTTGCCGCCGGTTTTTTAAGGTCAACTGATGAGAGGAAATCCTGTATTGACTGTAAATATTCCTGGCTGTTGGTAAGAGAAATGATACTGGCACAACGATTATAGCCACTGAATGTCGTAAGCAATGCGATTGCATCAGCTTTATTAAATGTAAATTTTCCACCACCTGCTTTTATCTTCCATCCATCTGCTTCTGTTACTTCGTTATTTTCGGGTGAGGCGGAGGCCTGGTAAGGTTTTACAATCAGATCATTCCATTCGCTGGAGAAATCTGCATCTATATTGCCTTTACTTGCTGTACTTTTTACAATCGTTATTAGGCACCAACTGCCGGTTTGCTGGTTTGTTTGGCTATAGGAGATGGTGGTTTCTTTAGATTCTTTTTTCCAGCCAGCGGGTGGTGTAAAAGTGACTAAATCATAAGTTTCCGATTGAGCAAATACCAATGATGGGAGTAATATCAGTAATAATGATTTATACAATACTATTTTCTTTGAAATCATAGTTTGAAGATTTGGATGTCAGTTTTCCTGAATTTAAAATCTATTCATTACAATTAATACAAGGACCTTTATCAGTGTAAATCATAAATATGCCAGATGAAGAAAACCGCTGGTCGTACTTTTCGCTGCAACCTGCTACTACATAGTTTCCATATCTTGATAACATTGGCCTGGCTGTACTTCCGTATGTTGACGTTGTTATTGGCACAATTCTCCCATCTTGGGTATTTTGGATTACAATATTTCCTTTTGGAACACCAAGATTGGTCGCATTGGTATTATACGCAATCCAGCTGCCATCGTAATTGATGCCTATGCGTTCGCCCTGACCGATTGGACTGTCACCATTCGGTTCTGAAGATCCATTGGCTTTAGTTACCCGTTTTACATTATCAGTCATAGTATTATAAATAAAAATATCCTGTGAGCCATTTTTATCTTCTGTGATTTCCATATTTGTAGCTGTGGTAGCAAAGACAATAAACTCTCCATTTCCGGAAACAGATGGCCAAACCACTCTGCTGGAGCTTTCAGTACCCTGGTTTCTTTCGCCACCGGAAGCGGTCATACTGATTCGTTTTAGTGCGGTTGTCCCTTTTTGCCATAAGAAAATATCCCATAGGTTATTGGTATCATTTTTTACAAGCCGGCTTGTATATGCACAAAAAGCAACCTTTGTTCCGTCATCCGAAATAGAAGGTGCATATCCGCCAGCGGCTTTCCCGGTTTCAAAATCTTTTGTGATAAAAGCTGTGCTGCCGCTATTAACATCACATACATAAACATTCGGAGTATTAAATACAGGTTCAAGCTTTATAATATCACTTGCATGGGAAGTATAGGCGATTGTACTTGCGTCGCCGGAAATAACGGGTTCATAACTTTCGCCGTTGGCGGTAGAACCATCCGCCGCCTTACTGATCAATGAAAGCCGGCCAGACTGCTGATCCCAGAGAAATATATCCCGCAGATAAGTATTTTTATCATTATATGACAAATTGGTAGCAGCACTTTCGAATACAACATAACGACCATCTGCCGAAATAGAGGGTGCCCCACTGTTACCGTTACCTTCTTGACCTGCCGGATTTTTGCTTACAAGTTTAGTTATTCCTTCTTTGCGGTCTCTCCAAAATATCTGCCGGTACTTACCAGTAGAACCGTCTATATTTTTCCCATACATCACAAAGGCTACATAACGGGCTTCATCTTCTCCTTTCCCACCTGTTACGGGTGAAGCGCTTTCATAATAGGTATTTAAAATCTTACTGTCACTGCTTCGGGTCACTAAATCATACCGGTGCTGTGGTGCCGGCGGATTTGTAGTAGTAACTTTACGGCAATCTGCCTGCACAGTTATGCTGTTTTCTCCGACAATGCCCTGGTTATAACTTAGTTTACATTGCCGGGGTCCGTTAACCTGGCTGATAAGATAATCATCACCTCTTGGGTATCCACCCAAATTCGTTGTTGTTGAAAATGGAAATGTATAAGTTCTCCGGTAATTATCATTAAACTTGAAAGATTCGCCCTGCTCAACGCCAATGACTTTTAATTTGAAAAGAGTAAGCGGAGGATAACCACAGTTTGCTGAAATTACATAATCCTGGTTTCCCATTGTTCCCGAGGCCGCACCTTGAAAGTCGACTGCCCTTGGCCCGGAAACCTGTTGTATAGAATATGACTGGCCCGCCCGGTACTCTTTTGAAAAATAAACTACAGGATGCTGGCTGTTTAATACGATGGTTTCTTCTCCATTGGAAAACTCAAATTGTTCTTTATTAGAATACAAACTGCTGGCATAGCTTATACCAAGTTTTACTTTCTGTTCTTGCGAAGCAGCATCTTGTAAGCACAACAGGAATAAAAAAAGGGGCACTACCCGGAAAAAGAGAGATTTATTCATGATTAATGACATTTTAATTTACTTGATAAAGTAATTTCTTCAGCCAGGAAATTGTCTCTTTTCACAGGGTTACCAACGTGAATGGGACGTTTAGCAGAAGAAATGTACCGGTATAAAACACAGTGGATACTCATCGTAAAAATCTCCTTACAAAGCTGGAAGCAAAAAATACTGCTTCGCTTATCAGGATTGCAGCACAACTTCAGTTGTTATGACTACTCAAAATCTTCATAAAGCAGGTATTTCTTTCTTATGAGTTTGAATTCCCCCAGCTTTGGTTCCCATGTTTTCCTGATATCTTCTTCGGTTTTTCCGGATTTAATTTGCTGCCACAATTCATTATTACCGGCCAGTTTGGTAAAAAATGACTGCTCCATGTTACCCGATTTGGGGATAATAAAGAAACTGTCTTTTTGAGGAAATAATTTATAAGCCTCCATCAGCCATTTTATCTGTACTTTATTATCAACCAGGTTCAATACTTCGGATGTGCTGCCGCTCAGGTCCCAGCCATAACAAAGCTGTCCTTTTAACTTAGGTTGTTTGGCCCCTTCATTGGGCATGGGTGTAAATGAATAAAGATCTTTTGGTAAAGATGGATGCCCGAATACCTGGAATTGTTTGTCAGTTCCCCTGCCTTCGCTTAATACGGTTCCTTCAAAGAAGCAGGTGGAAGGATAAAGGTATATTGATTGAATGTTGGGCAAATTAGGTGAGGGTTTTACCGGCAGCACATACTTACTCTTGTGTGTGTAGTTCTGGCATTTAATTATCTGGAAATGAAATGGCGTATCCGGATGATGCTGTTGTACATCTTTAAAGTAATTGACATAAGCATTGGCTTTTTCTGAAAGCAGGTTTTCTCCGGTCAGCATCATGGCATATTCGGCTATTGTCATTCCATAAACAATGGGTACAGGCTGCATGCCTACAAAGGATTTAAACTTTTTATCAAGCACCGGCCCGTCCACATAATGTCCGTTGGGGTTTGGCCTGTCAAGCAACAGCAATGGTTTTTTCAATTCAAAAGCTGCTTCCATAAATTCTTCCAGCGATGAAATGAACGTATAAAAACGTACACCTACATCCTGTATGTCAAAAAGCAGCACATCCACATCTTTTACATCTTCAGCAGAAGGCCTTCTCTTGCTGCCATAAAGGGAAATGACAGGTATGCCGGTCTTTTCATCAATATAATTGCCTACTTTTTCACCAGCATCAGCAGTACCTCTGAAGCCATGTTCAGGACCAAAAATTACTTTTATTTCAACGCCAAGACTTCTTAAAGTGTCAACCAGGTGAGTGTTGCCTACCATCGAGGTTTGATTGGCAAAAACACCGATTTTTTTTCCTTTAATCAGTGGCAGGTAAACGTTCACTCTCTCAGCACCGGGGGTTATTTTCAACTGCACTGCCGGTGGGGGCGGAGGGGGAGGAGGAGGTGGTGGTGGTGGCGGTGCCGATGTTTTGGGTGGGGAGGCTGGTGGTTTTTTTTGTCCCGATGTGATATCAGATAGACCTAATAGAAGAATCAGTACAAAAGCTATCTTCAAATATTTCATGCTAAATGCTTTTTTAATTTTCAAAGTACAAAATATTCAGTTAGAAGCTGCCAAAACTTTAATAGTTGCATATTGTTTATTGACCTACCTTGCGCCTTATTTATTTATCATAAAAGCAATTAAATGACACAAGTAAAAAGTGGTGATAAGGTAAAAGTGCATTATCACGGTAAACTGACCACCGGCGAAACATTTGACTCTTCCGCAGGCCGGGAGCCACTCGAATTTGAAGTGGGCAGTGGTATGGTCATCAAAGGTTTTGATGAAGGTGTAACAGGTATGGCGGTTGGTGAAAAAAAGACGATCAATATTCCTTTCAATGAAGCATATGGCCCCCG
>CAYPBW010000189.1:0-5193 GCA_964409055.1 uncultured Chitinophaga sp.
AAATGCCCTTTTCACAATACTCATACGTTGGTTTTGGGCGCAAAAATAGGGGAGTGGTCACAATCTGCTTGTCATGTAACTGTTCTAAATAGAAAAAGCTGTTTAATCATAAACAGCTTTTAAAGTAATATTCTACTACAGCGCTTACTGGTAGGTTACAGAAAAGTATCCTTCAGTTAGTAATGTGAAAGCTAAAGGATTCAGTAACTCTTCTGACCGGAAATTGAAGTTGCCTCGTATACGTTTGGTAGATGTGTTATGTGAAATTATTTCCAGTGTTCCGCTGACAGAGGCTTGTGAATTCTGCGGATTGCTATTAGGATTATACTGACCGATATAGGTGCCTCCAAAAAAATCCAGGGTGTAGGTACCCGGAGTAATATCAGCAGGAAAAATAAGCCCTACTACTTTTGAAGCGGTTGCATCAGTACCTGAAACTGCGATTGTAGCAGGTAATGGTGGAATGGCCGGGGATTTGACGGCAAAGATGGTGGGTGGATTCCATTGTGTTCCGGAAATTTTAACCTTAAAAGTATCCGTAGTATTGGCAGGCGGCAAGGTTGTGGTATAACTTAAATTAGTAAAACTTCCTTCTGTAATATTTCTGCCAAGGCCATCCATCAATCTGAATACTTTGAATGAAAATGTGCCACTCATTTTTTTATTGGTAGTGTCGATAGACGTAATATTTACTTCACCACCGCTTTCTGTTGGATAAGTGCCCTGGTTCGTTGTAAATGCAATAGGATTTGGCAGAGTGCTGTCGATGTATGCAGCGGCATTCATAGTTGCATCACTCAGTGTATACCGGTGTACACCGGAATCGGTGAGGGTAATGGTGATATATTTCTTATCAGTACTGTAACCCGAAATGTTTATTAATCCCTGCATCCTGCTGGCTCCTGCGCCTTTATTGGCCACCCATTGAGTACCTTCAATTTTGGCCCTGAAATCGCCAGTAACACTGGTATTGTTTTCATCAAATGAAATTTCTTTTTGGCAGGATTGAAACAGGAAAAGAGTAGTGATAGATGCAAAAAGCAGCAGCAGTTGTTTTTTCATTTTGAATTTATAATTGAAAATCTAAAATAGGGTTTTAATATTGTTCCTGGTCGTTTGGGAAATCACCGGATTTCACATCACTGATATATTGCTGTACTGCTTTAACTGCCAGTTCATGAATATTCAGGTACTGTCGTAAAAACCTCGGTTTGAATTCAGTATTTATTCCGAGCATATCATGCATCACCAGCACTTGTCCGTCGCAATCGCTACCGGCGCCAATACCTATAGTTGGTATGGATAAACTCTGTGAAACTTCCTTTGCCAGTTCTGCAGGAATTTTTTCTAAGACGATCGCAAAGCAACCTGCTTCCTGCAATAATTTTGCGTCTCTGCGCAGTTTATCCGCTTCTGTATCTTCTTTTGCCCTCACAGCATACGTACCAAATTTGTATATGGATTGAGGAATCAGGCCAAGATGCCCCATTACCGGTATACCAGCTGAAACGATCTTGCGGATGGAATCAATCACCTCTTCACCGCCTTCCATTTTTACTGAATGGGCGCCGGTTTCTTTCATGATACGTATGGCAGAGGCCAAGGCAATATCAGAGTTGGATTGATAGGAACCAAAGGGAAGGTCGACCACTACAAGGCATCTTTCAACACCTCTGATTACGGAAGAGGCATGATAGATCATCTGGTCAAGTGTGATGGGCAGGGTGGTTTCATGTCCGGCCATTACATTAGAAGCGGAATCTCCTACCAGTATTACATCTATGCCGGCACTGTCAATAATTTTGGCAAAAGAAAAGTCGTAGGCGGTGAGCATCGAAATCTTTTCACCTGCGGTTTTCATTTTATGCAGTGTGTTGGTGGTTACCCTTTTTACTTCTTTGTTTACAGACATAAAACCTGGTTTGAATATGATTTACGGTCAGATCTCCATATCTTTTAGTTTCACTTCTTCATGCAGTGTGTGTATCAGTCCATCGGCCAGACCTATTTTAGGAACGAATATTTCACTGGCATCGGCCCACCGCATCACATTGATATAGATGAGCAAGGCCGGTACGATTACGTCTGCCCTGTCTTCTCTTAATTTATGCAGGCTGATACGTTGCGAAAGGGAAAGGTTGCTGAATTCCTTATAATAATCTCTCAACAGGTCAAGGTGCAGTGGTTTACCTTCTTTTCTCTTAGAAATGGAGAATATTTTATTAATATTTCCGCCGGAACCGATAGCTGTTACATGGTGGTAGCCTTTTGTTTTGTTGCGTATGAATTCTTTTAATTCATCCCAGGCAGCTTCAGTAACCTGGTTCTTCAGCAACCGTATGGTGCCGATATTAAAAGATTTTTTAAAAACTAATTTGCTATCGCTGAAAAAAGTAAGCTCTGTACTGCCGCCTCCTACATCAATATACAGATAAGATTCATCGTTGGTTAAATTTTCCGCTATATGGTTTTCATAGATCAATGAAGCTTCCTGGTCGCCACTGATGATTTCAATATCAATACCTGTTTCTGCTTTCACTTTTTTGATGATCTCCGGTGAATTGGCAGCATCCCGCATGGCGGATGTGGCGCAGGCTTTGAGGTGTTTTACTTCATAGACATCGAGCAGAAGTTTATAAGACTTGATAGTTTTAATAATCTTCTCAACTTTTCCATCAGAAATTTCTCCTTTATCAAAGACATCGAAACCGAGCCTCAGGGGCACCCTGACCAGTACTACTTTGATAAATTCATTTACTCCCTGTGGCCCTGCTATAACATCTGTGATCAGTAATCTTGCGGCGTTACTTCCAATATCAATGGCTGCCAGTCTCACGGTTTGTCTTTGTTTTATTGAAGAGGTAGCTATAGGTTTCTACCTGTGATCTTATTTTCTTTTTGCTGGTTCTCACATATTCATTGTCCAGTTCGTTGTTCAGCCATCTTGCCTTGACATTGTCCTGTAATTGAATATCAAGTATATCAATTAATTCCTGTTTTAGTTCTTCGTGCCATATCGGGCAAGTGGCTTCAACCCTGTGTTCAAGATTCCGAACCATCCAGTCGGCCGAAGATATATAAACTTTCTCTTTGCCTTTGTTGTGAAATACCCACACCCTTGCATGTTCAAGGTATTCATCCACAATACTGATTGCTTTAACCGGTTTGCGGAATTTTTCATTTTCTGACAGCATGCAGAAAATACCCCTTACAATTAATTTAATCTGCACACCGGATCTTGCCGCTTCATACAATTTCTGAATCATTTCTTCATCAGAAAGTGAATTCATTTTAAGTGTTATGTACGCCGGTTTTTTCTTTCTGGCCTGTTTGATCTCTTCATCAATCAACCGGATCATTTCCCTTTTAACAAAAAACGGGCTGGGTATGATGGCTTTACATTCTTTCAGCACATTCATGCCTATTTTGGGTTGTTCAAGAAAGTTGAAGATCCGGTTTACATCCGCCATTATTTTCTGATTGGAAGTAAGCAGGCAATGGTCGGCGTATACTTTTGCCGTTCGTTCACTAAGATTGCCGGTGCTCACAAAACCATAATAAAAAAAGTTGTGATCCTTTGTTCTCTTTTTTATTACACAAACCTTGGCATGTACTTTCATATTGGGTATGCCCACCAGTACTTTTGCACCTTCTTCTTCCAGTCTTTCTTTCCATTCCAGGTTTGCTTCTTCTTCAAATCTTGCCCGTAACTCCAGCATAACCGTTACTTCTTTTCCATTACGAACCGCATTGATCAGCGCATTAATGATCTTGGATTGTGGCGCCAGGCGGTAGCAGGTAATTTTAATACTGCTCACATCAGGATCAAATGCTGCTTCCCGCAATAAGTCAATCAAGGGAAGAAAGGAATGATAGGGGAAGTTCAGCAGCACATCTTTTTCCAAAATCACATCGGTTACTCTTCTCACGGTTAACAGCGGATGATCAAAAGGTTTTTTCCGGAGTCTTTTCTCTTTGAATACCTGGTCCGGAAAGTCCATAAAATGCCGGAAATTATGAATACGGCCACCGGGAATGAGGTTATCTCTTTTGGAAAGATTTAATCTTCTGACTAGGTATTCCAGCAAGCCGGGGTCCATTTCCCGGTCATAAACAAATCTAACAGGTTTGCCTTTTCGCCTGTTCTTAATGCCTTTTTCTAACTTTTGAATAATACTGGTAGAGATGTCTTCGTCAATATCAATTTCAGCATCCCGGGTTACTTTAAATATATGTGACTGGTACTGATCGTAACCGAAATAAGAAAAAATCTCAGGCAAATTGAAACGTATTACATCTTCGAGGAGGATAATATGGTGTTCATCAGGTTTTGGGGAAGGCAGAATGGTGAAGCGGCCCAATGTACGGCTGGGAATTTCGATCAGTGCATACTTTCTTTTGAGAGCACTCTCTTTTTTCCACATAACCACGCCGAGATAAATAGACTTATCCCGCAATGCCGGAAACTCCGTTATATTTTCAATCATCAGAGGGATTACATCGGAGCTTACTTCTTCTTCAAAATAGTTGCTGACAAACTGCTGCTGTTCTGCGTTCAGTTCCTTTTCAGTCCGCAGGTAGATCTTCTGCTGATTGAGCTCTTTCATCACCTCCTCCCAGATGCGGTTGAACTCACCTTGCTGGTTCAATACGGTCATCTGTATTTCATCGATTATTTGCTGGGGGTTGTTCTCCAGGTGCATGTTGGCCTTGCTGCCAAATTGTATCATCCGGCGAAGCGTTGCTACCCTCACCCGGAAAAATTCATCCAGGTTATTGGAGAAAATACCAAGGAAACGTATCCGTTCTCTTAGTGGTACAGTAGGGTCTGCTGCCTCCTGTAATACTCTTGCATTGAATGATAGCCAGCTGATATCCCGTGCAATTGTTTTTCTTTTAATTCCCGGTTGTGCCATTGGTTAATGATTCTGATTGTAGTAAAGTTAACAAAGGAGTGCTAACTGCGGTATTAAGTTTACAGGTTTGCGGCTCAGTTAGATTTGAGCTGAGCGATGATGCCGGTAGTGGAAAATCCTTCAAGTGTTGGATTGATAACGACTCGTCCGCCGCTGGCAATAACTTCTTTAGCACCTGCTATTTGCTCCACGGTATAATCGCCGCCTTTTACCAATACATCCGGTAATAACGAGATGATAAGATCTAATGGGGTATCTTCTTCAAACAATACTACAG
>CAYPBW010000190.1:0-4954 GCA_964409055.1 uncultured Chitinophaga sp.
TGTCAGAGTGGATACTGAAGTATGTGATGAACATCCGGCTGGATAAAAACAAGGAAGGCTTTACCCGCAGCGATTTAAAAAATCTCTTCCTGGTAAAATCGGAAGATGAAAGGCAGGAACGCAATACACAGCTGATGGAAAATGCACAGGAACTGCCAAAAGTAAAGATCCGCCAGTGCCTGGTACCCCGTAAAGAAATTGTTGGTATTGAAAGCCGGGCATCGGTGGAAGAAATGAAAGCAAAATTCATCGACACCAAGCTGAGCAAGCTGGTGGTGTATGAAAACAATATTGATCACATCATCGGCTATGTGCACCAGCTGGACCTGTTTAAAAAACCTGCAGCCATTAAAGACATCTTGTTGCCCATCCCTGCTGTACCGGAAAGCATGAGTGCCTCCGACCTGATCAGCAAGTTTACCCGTGACCGTAAAAGCATTGCCTGGGTAGTAGATGAATTTGGCGGCACCGCAGGTATCATCACCATGGAAGATGTGCTGGAAGAATTGTTTGGCGAAATACAAGATGAATACGATACGGAAGAGTTTGTAGAAAAACAACTGGCAGAAAACGAATACATCTTCTCCGGCCGCCTGGAACTGGATTACCTGGAAGAAAAATATGGTTTTGAGTTTGGCGAAGAAGAATCAGAAACCCTTTCAGGCTATATCATCAACTACTACGAAACCATCCCCCGCCAGAAAGAACGCATCATCATCGAAGATTATGAGTTCGACATCCTGAACGTAAGCGACACCCGGATTGAAACAGTTAAGATGCGTAAGCTGAAGTAAGGTTAACTGGTTAACTGGTTAATTAGTTAATTGGGAAGAGGTGGATTGGGGAGCAAGGGTCTGATCCCGAAACTCGTAACCCGAATCCCGAATCCCCGCTTATCTTTGCGACACTTTCTTAAAAAAATGGCCCTTCTCGATTTCTTCAATAAGCGGAAAAAAGATACCAGTGCGGAGATGTCTTTCATCGACCACCTGGAGGAGCTGCGCTGGCATGTGATTCGTTCGGTGATAGCCGTACTGGTTGGGGCTGTGGTCATTTTCATTTACTCCGATTTTGTGGTGAATGATATCCTGTTTGCTCCCACCCGGTCAGATTTTATTTCTGCCAGGTGGCTTTGCCGTTTTGGTCATTCTATTGGCATTGGTGATACGCTTTGTTTTCAGCAGGTAGATGCCAAGTTTCTTGAAACCACCATGACGGGTCAGTTCATTGCCTCCTTTACCCTGGCCTTTATGGGCGGATTCATCATAGCATTCCCCTATATTTTCTGGGAGTTCTGGAAGTTTGTAAAACCTGCTTTGTCTGATAAGGAATTAAAGAAAACAAGAGGTGTTATCTTTTGGGTGTCACTTTTATTCTTTACCGGCGTGGCATTTGGTTACTTCATCCTCACCCCTTTCATGGTGAACTTTTATTTCAATTACAAGTTGAGCCCCCAGATACAGATCATGCCGAGTTTTTCTGACTACCTGGAAAACCTGATCTATACCACCGTAGGTATTGGTGTACTGTTCCAGATGCCCCTGTTGGTAGCCGTGCTCGCCAGGATCGGTATTGTTACCGGAAGATTCCTGCGCAAATACCGCCGTCATGCCTTCGTGGTAATCCTGATAGCTGCTGCCATCATTACTCCGTCTACAGATCCGTTCAGCCTGACCATCGTTACTATACCACTTTACTTGCTATTCGAAGCCAGTATCATCATTGCTTCCCGCATCAACAAGAGCCAGGAACTGGAGCAAAAAGAATGGAGTTGAAGAATGTAACAGGTTAGGGTTATGATATAAGGGTTAGTTACCTTTGTACCGTAAAAAACCCGCATCCCAAATCCCGTAACTCAAAACATTTTTTATGCATGCTGCTTTTGATTTGCACAAACCCATTGCTATCGGCAGTGACCATGCCGGTTATGATTATAAAGAAGACCTGATCTCTTTTTTAGAAGGAAAGGGATTGCTTTTTAAAGACTTCGGCACACACAGCAAAGACTCTGTTGATTATCCCGACTTTGCCCACCCCGTGGCCGATGCGGTGGAGAAAGGGGAAGCTGCTTTCGGCATTCTGTTATGTGGCAGCGCCAATGGTGTGGCCATCACTGCTAATAAACACCAGGGAGTAAGGGCCGCTATCTGCTGGGGCGAAGAGCTGGCCAAACTGGCAAGAGAACACAACGATGCCAATATCATTTGTATACCTGCCCGCTTTGTACGGGAAGGTGATGCTGAGAAAATGGTAGCCCTTTTTATGACCACCGATTTTGAAGGCGGACGCCATGCCAACCGGGTGAAAAAGATTGCCTGCGCTTAAGCTACCGGTCATCCATATTTTGTCCCTTCCTTTGCGGGAAGGGATTATTTTTATAGCTAATTAATACTACACAACGATGATGCTACGAAAAATTATTGCCGTACTCTTTGTTACACTGCCGTTACTGGCCATTGCGCAAAAGAAAAACAAAGATGCGGTAAAAGCAGCCGCTACTATTACTACAGATGATTTAAAAAAACACCTTTACATCATTGCCAGCAAGGAAATGCAGGGAAGAGGCACTCCTTCGCCGGGTTTGGATAAAGCAGCTGATTATATTGAAACACATTTTAAAGCCATCGGGCTGAAGCCGGGTAATAACGGAAGTTACAGGCAGCAATACCCGCTGTTCAAAGATTCAATGATCAGCAGTGCATTGAAAGTAAACGGCACTGCCTACGAATTAAACACAGCCTTTCAGCCACAGGCATCCAACTATTCGGCAGATATGCGTTTCTCCGAAGTGGTATTTGCCGGTTACGGTATCAGCGATGGCGAAAACAGGGATGATTACAAAGACCTGAAAGTGGCCGGCAAACTGGTAATGATTATTGACGGCATCCCTGCCGGGTACAAACCTTCACAGCAGGGCTTTGGTTCACCCGCCAGTGCATTTGGTAAAATAAATGCAGCCATGATGAAAGGAGCAGCAGGTTTGCTGATTGTTTACAATAATTTTCCCCGTAAGGCAGGTACTACTACCAGCAACTGGAGTATGATGGGCTATAAGGCGTTTCAAAGTCCGTTCACATTTTTCATTTCACCCGCCATTGCCGCACAGATCACAAAAACTGAAGGCAATTTCCTGGATAAAGTAAAGAATGGTGAGATAGCTACTAAAAATTACAGTGCCAACATTGACCTCTCGTACAGCAAAGAATCCAAAACCACTTATGCATCGAATGTGATAGGTGTAGTAGAGGGCAGCGACCTGAAAGATGAATATGTTTTTGTAACTGCCCACTACGATCACCTGGGTATGAGAGATACAGTGATCTATTACGGTGCAGACGATGACGGTTCGGGTACGGTAGCTGTAATGGAAATGGCAGAAGCATTTGCGAAAGCAAAAGAGCAGGGCAAAGGTCCCCGCCGCTCCATTGTATTCATGGCAGTGAGTGGTGAAGAAAAAGGATTATGGGGTTCCAGTTATTATACCAGTAACCCGATATTCCCATTGGACAAAACAACGGTAGACCTGAACATTGACATGATCGGCAGGGCCGATGCCAGCCGCACCACTGGTGATTCTATGAACTATGTGTATGTAGTGGGAGATGATAAGATCAGCAGCGACCTGAAAGTGATCAGCGAGGCTACCAACAAGCTTTATACGAAGATGGAACTCGACTATAAGTTCAACGATCCGAAAGATCCAAATCGTATCTACTTCCGCAGCGACCACTATATGTTTGCTGAAAAAGGTGTGCCTATCATTTTCTACTATGATGGTATGCTGAAAGCTGACTATCACCGGCCAACTGATACCCCCGACAAAATCTATTACCCGTTGCTGCAAAAGAGAGCCCAGCTGGTATTTTATACTGCCTGGGAAATGGCCAACCGGAATGAAATGCTGAAGCGGGATATTAAACTGGAAGTCCCGAAAGGATTCTGATAAAAACCAACAATAAAAAGCCTCCCCAATCCGGGAGGTTTTTTATTACGTAATTAAACGGGTGGCAACGATTTTGGTCTCATCCCCGTTATAACAGGTACGCCTTAATCCTCCCTTATACATATACACTCTGTCTGGTAAAAATTGGACAGAGTTTTTTATTTTTCTATATTCAAATAAAAAAATGTCAGAGCATCAAAACAACCCTGTGCCGGATACTCCCAAAGAAAATGAAATTGCCGATTACTATGAAGGTGTGAAAAAGCTGGAGATGGATGGCCATGAAACCGGCATCAAAAAAGCAAGAAATGCTCTTTTTATTACTGCCGGTCTTTTACTGCTGGGAGAAATTATCGCTATAAGTACTTCAGGAGCTGAGATAACACCACTTGTTATCGGCATCATCGCTCTTGAAGTTGGTGTTTTCATAGGGCTTGCATTCTGGACAAAAACAAAGCCTTATGCTGCCATTATCACCGGATTAATCCTGTTTATATTACTGTGGATAGTCGCTATAATTGTGAACGATGATGGTGGTCAGAGTATTTATAAGGGCATACTGGTAAAAGCAATCATTATTTACACATTGGTTAGTGCATTGAAGCCGGCAAAAGAATGGGAGAATCTGAAGAAAGATTCCTGAACGAATAATCTTATATAAAATGCCACTAAGGCTCAAAGACACAAAAAGATAACTCTGTTTATAAAGTACTTTGTGACATAGTGCCTTAGTGGCAAAAAAATTCTTTAGCTTTTTTACCAGCCTAATATCCAGGCAAAGATCAACGGCGCTACAATAGTGGCATCACTTTCTACAATGAACTTGGGAGTATTGATATCCAGTTTACCCCATGTTATCTTTTCATTAGGAACTGCACCTGAATAAGAACCATAAGAAGTAGTTGAATCGCTGATCTGGCAGAAGTAGCTCCAGAAAGGAACATCATGCCACTCCAGGTCCTGGTACATCATAGGCACAACACAAATAGGAAAATCACCGGCAATACCACC
>CAYPBW010000191.1:0-2903 GCA_964409055.1 uncultured Chitinophaga sp.
ACAAGAACATGTACCTATGCGGCTGATTTACCTAATGTATACAACGGCATTAATGAAGTAATCCCTGTTCGTTCTTTCAACTACCGGCAATTTGCTGTTGCTGATTACCATCGTGACCATCCTGAACAACCAATAATCGGAACAGAAATGGGAAGCACTGTTACCACAAGGGGTATTTATGAAAAGGATACAATAAAAGGGTATGTACCCGACCAGGATATAACAGCTCCCTGGTGGGCCAGCAGGGCAGAAGACTGGTGGACATTAGCTGCTAATAGTGATTTTTGGCTGGGAGGATTTATCTGGACAGGGATGGATTACCGGGGTGAACCCACACCATATCAATGGCCGAATATCAATTCTCATTTCGGGGTGATGGATATGTGTGGTTTCCCCAAGAACATTTATTACTACTACAAAAGCTGGTGGACGGATAAAGATGTTTTACATATTTCAACACATTGGAATTTCAGGGAGAAGGGCCCCGGATGGAATAAACCAAAAGGTGATCTCATCGATGTGTGGGTAAATACTAATGCAGATAATGTTGAATTGTTTCTGAATGGAAAAAGCCTGGGTAAAAAAGATATGCCCCGCAACAGTCACCTTAAATGGGCTGTTAATTATGAACCCGGCAAGCTAGAGGCGGTTGCTTATAAAAAAGGAAAGAGGCTTTATAAAAAAATAGAAACAACCGGCTTACCCTTTGAAGTGGTGGTAACACCGTATAAAACCACCATTCTGGCCGACGGTAAAGATGCAACTGTTTTAAATATAACAGTGCTTGACAGAGAAGGAAGAGAAGTGCCAGATGCAGACAATCTTATCAAATTTTCTATTGAGGGGCCGGGAAAAATAATTGGTGTAGGCAACGGCGATCCAAGCAGTCACGAACCCGATAAGTGTACTGATGGTATGTGGCAGCGAACCTTGTTCAATGGTAAATGCCAGGTGATTATACAGGCCGGTACTGAAACAGGAATGATCAAGTTTGAAGCGAAAGCAACAGGATTATGGTCAGGAGGAACGGATATTCAAACCATTTCGCCTGAAAGTGTCAATAAAATATCTTTTGATAATGCATATAAACTGACACCTGAGCAATCAAAGCCAGCAGAAATAGGGAAGATGCTTGGCGCTGACATTTCATTCCTGCCTGAGCTGGAGGCTAGAGGCATGAAATTTTCTGATAACGGATTCGAAAAGGATGCAATAGAAATATTGAAGAATCATGGTTTCAATTATGTACGCCTCCGGGTTTTTAATGATCCTGCAAGAGATAGTGGTTATTCTCCCGGTAAAGGTTTCTGCGACCTCGAGAATACAAAGAAGATGGCGAAGCGAGTAAAAGCTGCCGGGATGAAACTCTTATTGGATTTTCATTACAGTGATTACTGGGCTGATCCCGGAAAGCAATACAAGCCAGCGGCCTGGAGAAATTTGTCTTTTGAAGAGTTGAAGAAAGCTGTTTACCATTACACCAAAGATGTGATGCAGCAACTCAAAGATCAGGGAACTACTCCGGATATGGTGCAGGTGGGCAATGAAATTAATCATGGTATCATCTGGCCCGAGGGAAATGTCAGCAATTTTGATGGCCTTGCACAATTGATAAATGCTGGTACAAAGGCTGTAAAAGATATCGACCCCTCAGTAATTATGATGTTGCATGTGGCCTTAGGCGGGCAGAATGATGAATCCGTTTTCTTTATTGATAATATGATGGCACGGGGTGTCCACTTTGATGTAATTGGTGAATCGTATTATCCCAAATGGCATGGAACCCTGGAAGACCTGGAAACCAATTTGGAAGACCTCTCCCGCAGGTATAACAAAGATGTGATTGTAGTGGAATATTCTCACCGGAAGGAAGAAGTAAACAAACTTGCTTTTGAAGTGCCTGGTGGCAGGGGAAAAGGTACTTGCATCTGGGAGCCATTGAGTACCTGGGAGAAATTTTTTGATGACAAAGGCAAATCGAATGATTTGCTGAAGTTGTACGATGAGATCAGCAATAAATATCTAAAGGACTAAAATAAATCAAGTGGGAGATTATAAAATACCGGACCTGTTAAAACAGTTTATCACTGATGATTCTATCGTGGTTCGGTCGCCGGGCCGCATTAACCTGATAGGAGAGCATACAGACTATAATGAAGGATTTGTGTTGCCTGCAGCTATTGATAAAGCGGTATATATAACAATTGAAAAAAAACCTGGTACAAGGTTATACTTACATTCTGTTGATTTTAATGAGGCGGTGGAAATCGAAATAAGCGATATAAAACCAATTCCGGGTCATTGGTCCACTTATATTTTCGGTGTTGTTGACCAGTTTATTCAAAAAGGAAAAGTTATTCCTGGTTTTAAGCTTAGCATTTATGGCGATGTGCCTTTAGGTGCCGGCCTTTCTTCTTCCGCTGCAGTAGAATGTGCAGTAGCTTTTGCTTTAAATGAATTATTGCAATCAGGCTTTTCCAGAAAAGAACTGGCCCTGATGGCACAGGCTGCTGAGCATCAATACGCAGGGGTTAAATGCGGTATCATGGATCAGTTTGCCAGCCTGTTCGGAAAGAAAAACCATGTGATCCGGCTGGATTGCCGTTCATTAGAATATGAATATTTTCCATTAGAACTTGGCCAGTATGCTATTTTACTTTTTGATACAATGGTAAAACATTCACTTGCCTCATCTGAATACAATATCCGCCGGTCGCAATGTGAGGAGGGGGTGATGCAGATCAGGCAGAACTATCCTTCTGTACATAGCTTAAGAGATGCTACAATGGAAATGGTGAATGAATGTATTGGCGAGTTTGAAACAGCGCATCAGCGATGTAAATATGTGGTGGAAGAGATTGACCGTTTGCAAAAGGGATGCAAAGACTTACAAGCTGGTGACC
>CAYPBW010000191.1:3003-4913 GCA_964409055.1 uncultured Chitinophaga sp.
TTGAAACATTACCTGGTGAATATAGAAGACGGGACATCTTTAATCGGGTGATAAACCAATAATTTAAAAACTTACAAATGGGAAATGCAATTTTTCATCTGCAATGGATTGACTATGCCATCATGATCATCTATTTCTTGTTTGTACTGGGAATCGGGTGGGTACTTAAAAGATACATGAAGGATGCCAATGCATTCCTGGAAGCAGGCAGATCAATGCCGGCATGGGTAGCAGGGTTAGCATTTATTTCCACCAATTTGGGTGCATTGGAAGTAATGGGTATGACAGGTTCCGGTGCCAAGTACGGAATGCTTACCACGCATTTTTACTGGATCGGCGCTATACCTGCAATGGTATTTCTTGCCATTTTTATGATGCCTTTCTATTATGGCTCCAGGGCCCGTTCTGTGCCGGAGTACCTGAAACTACGCTTTGATGAAAAAACAAGAGGGCTTAACGCTATCCTCTTTGCAGTAATGACAGTATTGGCATCGGGTATTTCGATGTATGCGCTGGCGCTGCTGATGGAAAAGGTACTGGGCTGGGATTTCAATCTCAGTTTATGGCTCTCTGCTGCTATTGTATTGGCCTATACTTATCTCGGTGGCTTGTCATCAGCCATTTATAATGAAGTATTGCAGTTTTTCATCATTGTAATTGGTTTGTTGCCAATTGTAGTATTAAGCTTGTATGAAGTAGGCGGGTGGAGCGGGTTGAAGGAAAGCCTGGCACCGATTGTAACGGAAAAGGGATTTGCAGGGGACACATTTACCACTACCTGGAAGTACACAGGTTCTGCAAGCGGCAACCCGATGGGTGTGGAATGGTATGGAATATTATTCGGGCTGGGATTTGTTCTATCCTTTGGTTATTGGTGTACCAACTTCCTGATTGTACAAAGGGCAATGGCCGCTGAGTCCACAACAGCTGCCCGTAATACACCATTAATTGGTGCAATTCCCAAAATGATTATTCCGTTCCTGATAATCGTTCCGGGTATTGTGGCGCTGGTGCTGATGAATAAGGCAGATTCTGGTTTTACCATTATGGAGAATGGAAAGGCCAATTATGACCTTACCATCATTAAGCTGCTTGAATACTACTTGCCAACCGGTGTATTGGGTTTGGGCATTACAGCATTACTCGCTTCATTTATGTCAGGTATGGCTGGTAATGTGTCTGCTTTTAACACTGTCTGGACCTATGATATTTACCAGAGTTATATCCGCCCGGCTACAAATAATAAAGAAGCTGATGCCAAACACTATCTGAAGGTGGGAAGAATGGCTACTGTATTTGGTGTTTTGGTAAGCATTGCAGCCGCATACCTTGCAGGTTTGTTTGGAAATATCATGGATTTTTTACAAACTATTTTCTCCATGATTAATGCCCCGCTTTTTGCTGTTATATTCCTGGGCATGTTCTGGAAAAGAGCAACCGGGCATGGAGCATTTATTGGATTGTTGGGCGGCTTCTTTGTGGCGTTGCTGCACCATGGCCTTACTGTTCCTGCTGGTGCAACGACTTTGGTAAAAGGAGGTTGGTTAGGAGTGGTACATACGTACCCTGTAGAAATGGCTCAGAATTTCTGGACAGCAATTTTTGCCTGTGCATCAGCGGCTATAATCGCAGTGGGAACTTCATTGAGTACAGTTCAAAGAAAAACGGATGACGAATTGCGTGGTTTAGTGTATTCACTGACACCCAAAATTAAAGAAGACCATGTCGCATGGTATAAACGGACCAATACGCTGGCTATTATCGTATTGACGATGATGGTTATCTTATCAATCTTATTCTGGTAAAGCTTTAAAACAATAATTATGTTAGATATAAGAATTCCAATTGGCTTGTTATTTACAGTATTGGGCTTGCTGGTTACTGCTTATGGAATTATCACCAACTCTGAT
>CAYPBW010000192.1:0-2057 GCA_964409055.1 uncultured Chitinophaga sp.
CGGCACCAGGCTGAGTGTGTTGTTGTGAAAACTGGTGAGCAGGGTTTTTATTTCTGCATCACTCAATATTTTTTTCTTTAGGTCATTGATTCGCTGTACATCTTTGTCAGGAACGGTTTTATCCAGGTCGGCAATCCGCTTGCTGATATATTCTTTATCCATTCCTGTTTTCTTTTGTATTTCATCGGTTTGTTTTTTCTCGTATTGCTTCTTTAAGGAGTCGGCCTCGGCCCGGGTGGTTTTTCCGTTTACTTTTTTCTGCATGTCGTCATCCATATTCAGCTGGCCCATGATCTGCTGCTGTACTCTTTTCTCTGCTTCCTTTTTTTCTTCTTTTGTCAACTTCAGTTCTTCCAGTTCAGCGTATATCTTCTGCATATTATCAGGATCGGCTATCATTTTTTGCATCAGCACCACGGCTTTTTTCACCTTTTCTTCATTGAGTGGAGTTTGAGCTGTTGCGATTACACAGCAATACAAACAACAAAAGACGAAAAGGGAGAGTTTCTTTTTCATCATTAACAGGTTTAATAAATACAGGAAATAAGCCGTATTAAAATTTCAAATTGCCGGCCACTCCTGCTATACACCAAAGGGTGTATTTTTAGAAAGAAAGTTTTTTACACCTTTAGGACCTCAATTGAAAGGGCGCCGGCCGCATACTGCATGAAACAACTTGTCATCATACTATTCTTTACCGCTCTTTTCCCCTTAGTAATTAGAAGCCAGCACCTGCCCCGGGAAGACAGCCTGAGAAAAGTTTGGATGCTTGAGCAGAACGACAGCCTGAGGGCTTGGAAACACCTCGCTTATATTGAAGCCCTGCTGGCTGGCCGCAAACAAACAGAAGCATTGAAAGAACTTGGGTCATTACAGGAGGAAATAAAAAATCATTATGGCAAAGGCTTGCAGGCATGGGTTCATTACTATGATGGAATTGCCCGTTATTACCAGTATGACTTTATCAACAGTATTATTGCCAACGAAAAACTTGGAAGGCTGGCAGCGCAGGAATCATTGCCGGATACCTTTCGGCATATTACAGCTATATCGTTGATTACACTGGGGGTGAGTTATTCCAAAATCAATGACCCGGAAAATGCACAGCTCAGTTACCAGAAAGCGATCCGCCTGTTACAGGCCTTAGATGATTCTACCCGTTTGGTACATGTTTACCTGAACCTGGGCTATCTTTTTACCAAGTCGCAGGACTGGGCCAGCGCCAAAAACGTTTTTACCAGGGGGCTTTCTTACCTGAACAAAGAGTCGAACGAAGATTTTACGGTTCCCTTGTATGCCAGCCTTGCTACAGCAGAAGCAAAACTGGGTAATGCAGAAAAGGCGGACAGCTACCTGGCAGAAGCGGACCGGCTGAAAAATAATTTCAACAATGATATTGCCCATTGTTTTTATGAACTGGCAGCCGGCGAAACGGCCCTATTGAAAAAAAACTATGCGCAAGCCATTAACTCTTTTCGCAACGCCATAAAGTTTGGAAGGCAATGGGGCGATTCTTCTGCCGTTGCTGAGTCGCTGGAAGGGCTTGGCAGGGCTTACTGGTATAGCGGTGATGCAGACAAGGCTATGGAAAACCTGCAGTATAGTAAACAAGTAGCTGCCACTAACTGGCTGATCGATCAGCAGAAGACGATTTTTAAAACTTTATTTGATTATTATAAAGCCATGGGTTATTTCCGTGAAGCCGCCTTGATTGCGGATTCATTGCTGTTGATGAACGATACCCTGGCTGTGGTGCAGAACAATAACCGCCGCATTATTATGAATGCTCTTTTTGAATCTGAAGAAAGCGCCGAAAAGATCTCGTCGCTGCAGGAGCAGAATGAAATGGCCGGGCT
The DNA here is from genome assembly GCA_964409055.1 of uncultured Chitinophaga sp. Lineage (GTDB taxonomy): Bacteria > Bacteroidota > Bacteroidia > Chitinophagales > Chitinophagaceae > JJ008. The sequence goes on from CAYPBW010000192.1 coordinate 1,857, forward strand.
GCGGTTGAAGCAAAAAAATATTATCAATATCATTCTTGCCGGCACTGCCCTTTCTGTTTTGCTGATTGCCCTGCTGGGTTACCGGAACTACCGGCAAAAGCAACTGCTGCAAAAACAACGCATACAGGAACTGGAAAAAGAAAAATTGCTGCTGGCTACTGATGCTGTTATACAAGGACAGGAAGAAGAACGAAGCCGTAT
>CAYPBW010000192.1:2157-4901 GCA_964409055.1 uncultured Chitinophaga sp.
AGCCAGACTGTTTCTGTTACCATTTACCGCATCATCCAGGAACTGATGAACAATATCATTAAACATGCCGGCGCCGCACAGGCCATGGTGCAGGTAAACAAAGAAGAAAATAAATTGCTTATAACTGTGGAGGATGATGGCCGCGGTATCGATACAGCAACATCTCTTGCCTCTAACGGCATGGGCTGGGCAAATATTCGCAGCCGTGTCAATTACCTGAAAGCAAAGCTGGATATACAGGGCGAAGCCGGAAAGGGCACATTTGTAAATATTGAAATAGATCTATGAACCGGATCCGTGTTTTTATCGTTGATGATCACTATATGGTGATAGAAGGCATCTGGGCCCTGCTGCGGGATGAAAAAAATATTGAACTGACAGGGCATGCCGGTAATGCTGACTCCTGCCTGGCTTATTTAAAAAACGAACTGCCGGATGTAATATTGATGGATATAAGCATGCCCGGCAAATCCGGAACCGAACTTTGCAAAGAAGTAAAAGAAAAATATCCTGCTGTATTTGTTATTGGCCTCAGCACTTTTAACCAATATACTTATATAGACACCCTGCTTAAAAACGGCGCCAGTGGTTACCTGCTGAAAAATGCAGGCAAGGATGAGATTATTACAGCGATACAAACTGTTGTGAAGGGAAAAACCTACCTGAGCTACGAAGCATCTGCCACACTTAAAAATGCACCTGTAGGCGGAGAGCCGTTATTAACCCGCAGGGAACTGGAAATATTGCGGCTTATCGCTGACGGATATACCAACCCAGAAATTGCTGAAAAGATTTTTCTGAGTGTCAGTACCGTTGATACACACCGGAAGAGCATGATGCGGAAGCTCAATATCAGAAATACAGCTCTGCTGATCCGGTATGCCCTTGAACACCGGCTGATATAAAATGCCTTCTTAAATTTCCTTAGCAGGAATAATAATGTTTCAGTTTGCAGTCATGAAACAGAAATCCCTTCAAATGCACTAACTTACTATTCCTTATCCCCCTTAACATTTCTAATCAACTGCAAATTTTCTTTTATGCAATCACTGAAACCGCTGTTTGCAGCCTGTGGTTTTTTCCGCTGTCTTCCCTGATATTATACATTGTTATGACTGACCTGACTCATTGCTAACACCGCAAATCAGTGGCTAATTTGCGAAAAGTAATTTTCGTTATAACCTTTAATAAAGGCACTATGAAAAAGCTGTTTTCCTGGCTTGTTTCAGCCATCCTTCTCCTGCAGGTTTCGTTTACACAAGAGCTAACTAAAGGCCATATCGGCGCCCAGGTAAAACTCAGCCCCGACCGGCAATATATTGAAGTAACTAAAGCTATCATGGGATGGCCCGCTGAGATCTATGGCCTGCACGCCGGTTACCGGATTTATGCCATAGATGACAAACCGGTAAAAGAAATAAACGACCCTATAGCCCAACTAGGAGGCACACCCGGCACTTATGCCAGGCTCAGTGGCAAACGGATGGGTACCGACAGCCTGTTTACCATCTCTGTACCCCGTATCAGCGTAACGCCTGATGATAATAATTTATCAGAAGGACACCTTGCCTATATGCTGTACACAGAAGAGTTGGTCAGAAATACAAACAATGCCACGATAGCAGTTTACCACGATGAAGAAAGCGATATGCTGCAATATAAAAGCTTTGATTTTGATTATACAGATGCTGCCGATCCGCTGCTGGAAAAAGAGATCTTCCGGATACTGGAACAACGATTACTGAACAAAGGACTGGTTCGAGACAAGGCAAATCCTGATATACTGATACTGATGAAAACCTTTGCTGGTCAAAAAGAACAATACATTCCGCCGGAACAAATCATCAGCACCCGGGTACAAACGGTGTACAACTGGCGCTGGGGACTGGTGCCGATGCCGATCACAGAATCGCAGACACGGCAGGGATATACAGACGTTACTTATCTCTACAGCATTTCATTAAAATTCCTGGATGCAAAATGCATTGCCGGCAGTAAGCTGCCGCCGGTAATCTGGTCAGCCTCCTTTAGTGAAATTGCAAAAAAGAAAACAGCCATACGGGATAAGGCAGATAATTATTTTGCCTGGATGCTCTGGCAATTCCCGGTATCCTGGATGCACAATGCCGATACCTACTTTGGTATCAGATACGCCTGGACAGGTATCATCTATGACCGTAAAGACCTCAATAATATTGCGGAAGTAATACCTGGCTCACCGGCATGGGAAGCGGGTCTTCGAAAAGGAGATAAAATGTATGAAGTAATGGATGAAAAGAATAAGGGAGAACTGGAAGACAGAAAAGATGGCCGTTGGCTGAATGTTTTATGGAATAATGGCAAGCTTGGCGCATTCAGGTACCTGTATATTTTTACAAAGATTGATACATGGCCCTGGGGCAGCGGCGAAATTTTTGTGCCATATAAAAAAGGAACACCGGAAAAACTTGAATTTAAAGTGGAGATAAGCGGCAAAAAAAAGACAGTGGAAATAAAACCAATGGCCAAAGATTATTTCAATTATTTCACGATTAAGTAGTCAACTGTATTGACTGAAGCCTGGTAGCTTTACCTCTCGGTACTAAATTATTACTTCGTATTCTGCCCGAGCAACAGGGGAAATATTGCTTGTATTAAAAAACTGATGACCCCATCGGAACCAATCCCGAGAAACCCCTGTTTTTCATTTCAAATGCACTAACTTACTATCCCTTATCCCCGCAAACATTTCTAATCAACTGCAA
>CAYPBW010000193.1:0-4855 GCA_964409055.1 uncultured Chitinophaga sp.
CCTTCGTAATGATTATTGAATATATTGACGAAGAAATTAGAATTCCACCATTTGGTTACAGGAATTGGTGCAGTGATCGCAATTCCAATATTCCGGAATTTGGCCACATTATCTGACGTCAGGTACAACAAGTCCCCGTCAGGTTTTACAAGTTGCGAAATAACGTTAGTCGTATTATTATAGTTAAGTGTAGTAATCAGCTTTCCCTTAAAAGAATGGCTCAGCTCAATGTTATGTGTAAACTGAGGCAGCAGGAAAGGATTTCCCTTCCGGTATGACAACGAATCCAGGAAATAGATAAAAGGATTCAGGTCCTGGTAATTGGGTCTCGTTATTCTTCTGCTGTATGAAACCGTCAGCTGATGGCTTTTATCAACTGCGTAACTGATAAAAGCGCTGGGGAAAAGATTGGTAAAGTTTCGCTTAAAAGATGAATCATTTGTTACCTGGTAGCCTTTAGCAATGGTATTTTCCAGCCTCAAGCCTCCCTGGAAAGACCATTTCTTTATCTGCTTATTTGCATTCAGGTAAATGGCGTTGATATTCTCATCATAAATGAAATGATTGGAACGGCCATCGGCAATCCATTTACTATTGTCCCATCTTTCATAATTAACGAGATTGTCATTTTTTACAAAGCTGCTTTTAATCCCGGCCTCAATTCGTCCTCCCTTTTTAAAGGGATGAACATAATCAGATTTCAGGGAGTAAATATTAATAGAGGATGGCAAATGCCCCTTCAGCAATAACGCATCACCGATTGACTGGCCTGAGCCACCATAAAAATCAGTTGACAATGTCATCCTTGATGTATTATCATAAGCAATGAAGTCGAAGTCGGCAGTAAGTTCTCTGCCGGTAGAATCAAACTGGTGCCGGTAATTAAAATTTGAAGTGAAATTGCGGAACCTGAGGCGGTTATCCGTTTGAGATACCATTCGGGATAACAGTTTATAGTCTGCATCATGTGTGCTGGTAACTGTTTTAGGTGTCGGATGACCAGAAAAAGTAAAGCCACTTACAACAATACCAAAAGTATTTTTCTTATTTGGCGAATAATCTAACCCCAGCTTCAGTGTATGATTGTCATTGCCAAACTTGAATTGGGTCAGAACATCATTATAACCTAATATAGTTTTATTCTCATCAATTTTTCTTCTGGATATTTCCAGTGTACTTCTGCCCCGGAAAAAATTGGGATTGTAATTACCAAAAAAATTGAACTTGTTCTTACGATAATTGAAATTGAAACTATTCTGAGACTTGGGTATCACATACAATGTATTATTTGATTCAAAGAAGCTGGTTGTTATGCCTGCCATGATGGAACCATTGAACCCCGCAGCCCTTCCCTTTTTCGTTTTGATATTAATAACCCCTGAATTGCCGGCAGCATCATATTTGGCAGAGGGATTCGTCATGATCTCAATCTGGTCTATGGCAGATGCAGGCATATTTTTTAACAGGTTGGCGAGGTCTGTTGGTGAAAGAAAGGTTGGTTTTCCGTCCATCATTACAATTACACCTGCTTTACCTCTCAGGCTTATAGCTCCGTCATTGTTGACCATTATACCAGGAGATTTCTCCAGTACTTCCAAAGCGGTGGCCCCGGCACTTGTGGGCGATGCATCAACATTCACTACAGTTTTATCAATCTTTGTTTCAATAAATGGTTTTTTAGCTGTAATAGTAACTCCTGCCAGATCTTTGATGGCTTCCGTCAGTATTATGGGCTGAACTTTTAATTCATTGTCCGTTCCGCTTAGTTTCAGCACATCACTCATCCTTCTCTCATAACCGGCAGATGAGAGAGATAGCAGATAATCTCCCTCAGCGAGATTCAAAAATTCAAACTTCCCGTCTTTACCGGTAATATCAGTTTTTACCAGTGATGTATCAGCCAGTCGCATTAATGATACTGAAACTGAAACGAGGGGCTTGCCATTCGCATCCTGGGCCATACCGGATAACTTCCCGTTTTTGTTTTGCGCTAATAATTGTGTAGTCAATAAAAAAAGTGACAGGCAAAGTGAAAAGTAGTGTTTTGTACTCATGGCTATATTGGTTAATGGTTCTGTAGAAAAATTAAAGTTGGTGCAATTTGTATAGCATATGAAGTGAATTATGACAAGCTTCACTCAAGTACTGACAAGGGGCAATTATTATTTACCAATACACAAACGGTAAAATTGAAAGTGTTTTTATCATTCATGTTAAAAACCAATTAACATATATAAAAAATCAGTCACACTGGTTTTCAGTGTGACTGATGAATGGAAAGGTTTAATGATTAATGGAGAAAATTAGTTTTCACCCCCTGTTTTTACCCTGTTTTGTTCTTCGCTGGCACCACCGGTTTTTCTTTTCTGTGCATTTACTTTTCCTTTATTAAACCGGTATGTAAATCCTACAGCCACCTGCCTTGAATCCCGGCGCTGTTGAAATGAAGCATCAATATTGCTATAGCGAATATCTCCTCTTATCTTTTGGGTATACAGCATATCACGGACATTTAAACGAATTGTTCCTTTGCCTTTTAATACCTGCTTGCTGATTCCCATATTCAACATGCCAAAATCCCTGATTCTAAAGACACCGTCAGCGCCACCGGTTGTATAGAAACCACCCAACTCTGCACTCCATGTTTTGGCAAATTTGAACTGGTTTGAGATGTTAAACTGGGCTGCTGTTGCCCCTATCTCCACATTATCGCCGTTGACAACACCTTTGAATAGGTTATTAAAAACATTGGCATATACATTACCAGTCCACCACTTTGTAACCTGGCCGCCTGCACTTACTGAAATACCATACTGGCGCTGACGGGCAATATTTTGCTTTCTGATCACCGTTTCGTTCTTATTGGCATCCTGCTCCAGTACATCATTAATAATATCTGTGGTATTCGTATAATTAAGTGTTGTATTCAAAAATCCTTTGAAAGTATGAGTCAGTTCTACATTGTGTGCAAACTGGGGTTTCAGGTTAGGATTTCCTTGCTGAAAAGTATACCTGTCAAGGAAAAGGATAAACGGATTCAGATCTTCATAATCGGGACGTTCAATCCGGCGTCCGTAATTCAGTCCTAAAGTGTGCTTTTCATTTATCTTGTACTGGACAAATGCTGTAGGGAATAACTGGGTATAGTTACGTTCAAACTGCTGGTTGGTGGTAATTTGCTTACCCTTTGTATTTGTATTCTCCACCCTTAATCCCAATTGTCCGAATACCTTTTTGCTGATAGGCCGGCTGAAATTCACATACGCTGCATTTACATTCTCTTCATAGATAAAATGATTGCTTCTGCCTATATCCCTGACCCTTACACCATAATTTATGCTATCGTACACCGCATTATTGTCCGTTCTTACAAAGCTGGTTTTTACCCCTGCCTCAAATTTTGCTCCGTTCTTCAGCGGATGCAGGTAATCCATTTTGGCTGAATAGATATTGATATCCTGCGGAAGATTGCCCAATAATGTATCCGCTTTGATAGTAGGAATTCCGCCGGCATTAAAGTATGCATTGACCATGTCTTGTTTATTGGTGCTGTTATAAGTGATATAGTCAAGGTCAGCTGTAAATTCTCTGCCGGTTGAATCAAACACATGGCGGAAGTTCAGGTTACCGCTGAAATTCTTCCATTTTCTGTCATTGTTTGAACTTGCCAATGTCCTGCTTAATAGCACCCGGTTAGGATCAGAGATCATAACATCGCTACGGTTACCAAATGTACCCGGGTTATAAAAACCAGTTACTACTCCCCCGAAAGTTGTTTTTTGGGTTGCATAAAAATCAAGTCCCAGTTTACCATTGAACGATTCACCGTTGTCTCTCATTTTGGAAACCTGGTCATAATGGGAAATGATTTCCTTAGTAGTGGATTCTAAAAACTTACGCTGAATATTCAGTTCCTGGAAGTTCTTTCTGTTATTATACCCAAGTGTCGTGAAGAAATTGATCTTATTCTTTCTATAATTAAAATTGAATGATTCGTTGAATTTGGCATACCTGCCCTGGCTATAGGTTGAAGAAATACTGCCGGAATATCCAAACTGCTTTGTTTTTTTCGTCTTGATATTAATAATACCGCTATTACCTGCTGCATCATATTTTGCAGGAGGATTGGTCATAATCTCAATCTGATCAAGCTGGCTGCTGCTAAGGCTGCGCAGGTAATTGGCAAGGTCAGTACCTGAAAGATAACTGGGGCGGCCATCAATATAGACCTGTACTCCCTGCTTGCCTTTCAAACTGATGTTTCCATCTTTATCAACCGATACACCGGGAGATTTCTCCAACACTTCCATAGCCGATGTACCTACATTTGTTGCAGAAGCATCAACATTAAGTATTGTCCTGTCAATTTTTTGTTCAATCAGGGGTTTCCTGGCAGTAACAGTCACTCCACCTAAATTTTTTGCTAAAGCCACCAGTTCTATTGTCTTCAATGTGACATTGAGATTTGACGGGGAAATTTCAAAAACTTCTGAAAAGCCTTTGCTATGACCAACAGCACTGATTGATACCAGATAGCTTCCTTCAGCCACATTTTCAAAACTAAACTGGCCATTTTTGTTCGCAACAGCAATTTTGGCAACGCTGGAATCCTTTACCCGCAAAAGCGATATAGTCGCTGATTCGATGATTTTGGCACTGCCGTCAATAACGGTACCATTTACTTTACCATTGGTAACTTGAGCCCTGCTGGTAAAGGACAAGGTAATAAGGGTGATAATGGTTAATAGTTTTCTCATTTTCGTTCTCTTTATTTGTTAGTACTTGTTTTTATTTATTACAGTTCAAAATTCAGTACTTTGTTTTACATAGTACATTGTTTTAAATTAAACGGCCT
>CAYPBW010000194.1:0-4849 GCA_964409055.1 uncultured Chitinophaga sp.
ACCGGCCCCTCTTCATCTTTTTCTTCATCAGCATCTGCTAAGTCATCCTCTGCAAACCCATTATCCTCTTCCGGTTCCTCTTCGAATGTCAAAATGGTTTCTGTTACCTCCAGGGTGCCATCCGGTGTTACAAATGTTTCAGTGATTTCTTCAACCATCACAGGTGTTTCTTCCACTACAGGTGGCGGTGCTGCTACTGGTGCCGGCTTAATTTTTTTAACCGGCGCTTTTTTCTTCGGAGCAGGTTTTTTGGCCACCACTTTTTTCTTTGCAATCTTTTTCACCGCCTTTTTAACTGCCTTTTTCTTTACCAGCTTTGCTTTCTTTTTAGCAACGGGTTTTGCAGCACGGCGAACGACTTTCTTAGCCGCTTTTTTTGATTTGGCTTTTGCCTTTACTGGTTTCTTTGCTGCTTTCTTCTTAACAACCTTTACCTTTTTTTTGGCAACCGTTTTTTTCTTTGGTGACGGTTTTGCAGACTTTTTTGCTTTCTTTTTAGTAGCCATGGCTGATAGTTTTTTAATATGTTGAAGTTTGCGGGATAGTAAGCAGGTAATAAAATTACATATTCGCACTAATCAAATCATGCCAAAGTCAAAATTTAAACAGCATTAACATAGCAACGACGGTTCTTTTACCTTTGCTGCCATGGCAGAAGATTTACAGATAATCCGGGGTAGTAAGAGCGACCAATACGAATCCCTGGTACCGCAAATAAGAGGTTTGCTGGAAGGCGAAACCGACCTGGTGGCCAACCTGGCCAATGTAGCCGCTGCGCTGAAAGAGCAGTTTGGCTGGTTTTGGGTCGGATTTTATCTCGTTAAAGACAATGAGCTGGTACTCGGCCCCTTCCAGGGACCGGTCGCCTGTACCCGTATCCGCAAAGGCCGGGGTGTTTGTGGCAGCAGCTGGGAGCAGCAAAAGACATTGATCGTTCCTGATGTGGAGAAGTTCCCCGGCCATATTGCCTGCAGCAGCCTCTCTAAATCTGAGATCGTTGTCCCCGTCATCCGGAATACTGAAGTAGTAGCCGTACTGGATGTGGACAGCGACCAATACGATCAGTTTGATAGCACCGACCAGCAATACCTGGAACAAATCGTCAGTCTCCTACAATTCTAACCGATGCTGAAAACCGTTTCCATTATTGTAACGGGCAAAGTGCAGGGTGTCTGGTACCGCCAGTCAGCCAAAGAAAAAGCAACTGAACTGGGTGTGACCGGTAATGTCCGCAATCAACCCGATGGTTCAGTTGCTGTTATTGTTACTGGTTTGACAAACCAGTTGGATCAATTCATTGAGTGGTGCCGCCAGGGACCTCCCCGTGCCCTCGTAACAAATGTGGAAGTAAAAGAACTCCCTCTCCGGTCGTACGATCGCTTTGTGATCGAACGATAACTCCTGTCAATGGGTGACATGCAGGTAACTCACGAAGAGTATGGCGGCATGACAGATAAACAACAGCAATTTGCTAAAGAACACACATTTGCTGTAATGCCTTCTCACCTTTTTCAGCCTGTTTTTATGGAAATGATGGATATGGGCCAGTTCATCCCAGGAAGGTACATGACTGTGCGCCTTTTCTCCGCCCGGATGTGGCTTTGCCCCCATCGGCATATGACCGGTATTGGCAGCTTTACCCCCATCATCGCTATGATGGTTAGTAGCAATATGCCCGGACTGCTGTTGTGTACCGGCCAGGGTAGTGATTGGTTTTGCCATCAGTAAGGCAAATAACAGTGTGGTGAAGATGAAATATCGTGTCATAACATTTGGTTTTATGACCCAAATTTTGCTTCACCAACAGGGCGAAATCAAGGTAGGAAATGCGGAAAAAATAAATGCCGTAGTTCAACGGGGAAAAGGACTTTGCAACTGCGTATGAATGCTTATTTAAAAAAGGTACGTAGTAGTACGCATTGGATGCAAGTAAGTACGCATTTGTATTTCATTAACTTGGAATTCATCAAAATCAGGTTTATATTAGGATAGTAATTCCCGCCTGAAGAAAGCTCCCTGCCGCTTTTTAATAACCGATAAACCAACAATTATGAATTTCTTTAAATCAAAAACATTTCTGCTTTTGCTTTTACTATTGGCAATCTCAGCAGTAATTTATCTTTTATTAAGACCAAAGCCTGCTATTACAACAGAAGAGCCAGTCCCTCTTTTGAATACTAATAATTGCTTTACGTTAAATAGAGATGATATGGTCAACTCATGGCTGGGCCCTAACTGGAATGTCAAAGGTGATCCCAACTATATTTCCGGAATCATGTTTGAAGCAATTGATACTGACACAAACAATATTAAAATTATTGCCTATCCGGTTGATAACTCATGTAACCCTGTTGCAGGCAAGCAAATTAAAATAAGTGCAGCAAACCCTGCAGGCGCAAAATGCAGTTTTAATAGTTTAAAAGCCCAAAAAACCCGTTATGACTTTGCATCCAGTGACATTGATCCTTTTGGAGACCTTATTCACTTCAATTTTATGAGGCTTGTTCCAAAACCAGATGCTTCCAATCCTGCTAATCTCAGCTTTGCTGTTGAGTTTGTAAAAATTAAAGGGGGAATTGAAGTTGCTTTGTCAAGAGGTGATACCAAACCATGTCCTCCTTATTGTCCAACCGATCCTGACTTGATTAAATAAAGTGAATCCCATCGTTGAATCAATAATGACATGGTCAGAGGTCTGGGCATTGCTCATACCTCTGATCGTCTTTTTGATATATAAACAAAAGGATCATACCACAAGGCCAATAATTTACTATATATTCATCGGTCTTATTCTTAACTTATTAGCCACTCTGGTAATAGTATTCTTTTTTAAGCTCCCTGAGCATCTGAGAAACAATACTATCTTTTATAACCTTCATTCAATTGCAAGAGTAGCATTCTTTAGTTGGTACATTATAACAATAAGAAAGTATAACCACCCCCACCTATATAAAATTTTACTGGCTGCATATTTAACATTTCTGGTGTTTAACTTTATTTTCAATGACTCAATTACAGTTTATAACAATGATTTAGCTACTGCCGAAACGATTACCTTGCTTGTGTTATGCATCTTCTTTTTTCTTCGCTCAATTCAGGATGACAGTGAAGTAAACTGGTTGAAACATCCGGCTTTTCTATTTTGTGCCGGCATATTTCTGTATGAATCCATTAGCTTTTTTATTAATCTCTTCTTCCACAAAATGGCAGAAAAAAATTTGTCATTTGGATCTCTGATGCTCGATATACAAAACCTGGTTTTTCTTACCCTTTGTATAATGATTTCAATGGGTCTTTATAGTAATCGAACTAAAAATGAGTGATGTATCAACTATAGTCATAGTGGGCATTGCTGTCATGCTGCTGATGGTAGTGAGCATCCTGCTGGCTGTTATTTACAACCAGCGCAAAAAAGACCAGCATCGCAAAGCTGTTGAACAGCTCCGTGAACAGCAGCAAAACCAGCTCATCGAAGCAGCGGTACGCAGCGAAGAACTGGAACGACACCGCATTGCTGAAACCCTGCACGACGAGGTAGGCGCTATTCTCTCTTCTGCCAAACTGCACCTGCTCGGTATCAAATCGGAGGTGCTGGACGAAAGAGACCAGAAACTGCATGAAAAAGGAAGGGAATTACTAAACGAAGTGATTCAAAAAGTGAGAGGCATCTCCCACAACCTGCACTCCAACATCCTGAAAGAATTTGGCCTCAATGAAGCTATCCGTCACTTTGTAAAGAAAGTGACACAGGGCACCATGCTGCAGGCCACTACCGCCCTTGATGATAATTACCAGACAGAAAATGCCGAGAACGACATCAGCATTTACCGCATGGTACAGGAACTGATGAACAATATCCTGAAATATGCCAACGCCACCGAGTTCCTCATCAGTTCCACACTGGAAGGCAATAAACTGAACCTTGTATTATTCCACAATGGCGACGGGCTGACACAGGAACAGTTTGAAGAACTCCGCTTCCGCAAAGAAGGACTGGGCTTGAAAAATATCCAGAACAGGGTTATATTGCTGAAAGGAACCATCCACTTCACCCGGGGCGGTGAAGGATACCGTATCAACATACATGTTCCGGTTAAAACCAACAACGCAGCATGAGCAAAATAAAAATAGCTATCGCAGACGATTATAAAATTTTCCGTGAAGGATTAAAAGTGGGCTTGTCCGCAGATGACAGCCTGGAAGTAATGCTGGAAGCCGACAACGGCGAAGAACTGCTGAAAGGTCTGGAGAGTAATTCTCCCGATGTCATCATCATGGATCTCAAAATGCCCATCATGGATGGCATGGAAGCCACCAAGGAAGTGCGGAAAAAATTTCCTTCTATCAAAGTGCTGGTGGTAAGTATGTATGAAGATGACAAGTTCATCATCCACCTGATGGAAAACGGCGCCAATGGTTACTTGCTGAAAAATGCCGAGCCGGATGAAATACGCCGTTCCATTTATTCCGTGCATGAAAACGGTTACTACTTCAACGACCTGGTGAATAAAGCCCTGCTGAAAAAGCTGGTTTTGAAAAACAACCTAAAACCCTCCTTCAACCAGAATATAGACCTTACGGAAAGAGAACAGGAAGTACTCAAAATGATCTGTGAGGAAAAAACAGCAGCAGAGATCGCTAAGGAAATTTTCCTCAGTCCCCGTTCTGTAGAAGGCATCCGCCAGCGATTAATTGAAAAGATCGGTGTACGCAACACCGCCGGCCTCGTCATGTTTGCAGTAAAAAACGGAATTGTTGATTAGCATACCCTTGTCATGCTGAGCTCAGTTTACCCTGAGGAACCGAAGGGTCGAAGCATGAACTCACTATTGACTATTGACTATCGACT
>CAYPBW010000195.1:0-3521 GCA_964409055.1 uncultured Chitinophaga sp.
CGAGATAGGCGTCCACCTGTTCCTCGGTCACCCCGGGAATGGCGAGCAGCGTGGCGCGGTTCGCCAGGTGGGGATTGACGCCGGGCTGGCGCGAATAGACGGTGATCATCGGCGCGATGCGCTGGTAGAGCTCGGGACGCATCCCGAGGACGAGCTGCAGTTCCTCCGTGGCCTGGAACGGGTAGTTCGCCGGCCGGCCCGACAGGCCGGCCTGCGCGTAATCGAGCTCTTCGGCGCCGTAGGGTCGCTTGAGGGCGTCGGCGTCCCGCCAGTCGAGAACCGCGTCGAGGAGCCGCATCGCCTCCTCCTCGGAGGCGCCGCCCGCGCGAAACAGCCCCTTCAGCAGTTCGTTGTTCGCCGAGTTGATGTCGATTTTAGCAGACTCGTCGGTCACCCTGACCGAGACGCGCGCCCCGTCGAACGCCCATTGCCTGGGGGCTTCCTCGCGCCGCCAGACCTCGGGCTGGCCCTGGGGCTTGTAGAGCTCGATCGCGGCCCGCGATACCGCCGCCTGGACGATCGCCTCCCCGCGCGCCATGAGGGCCGCGTTGCGGGCCGCTCGCGCGTCGATCCGCACCGAGTAGGCGAAGCTGCCCGCGACCACCATGAGCAGGGTGACCAGCCAGATCACGAGCACGAGCGCCACCCCGCGCTGGCGGGCACGGGGCGCCCTCATCGGCGCGGCACGCACGTGCGCTGGAACATCGATTCGTAGCACCCCGCCTCCTCGCCCAGGCGCAGGGCCACGACGATCGGCGGGAGCTTGCGCTCGCCCATCTCGAGGTCGAGGTCCACGTGCGAGGGCATGCGCTGGAGCACCTCCCACTTGTCCGCCCAGGCGGGCAGGATCACGTCGTTCTCCGAGCCGAAGTAGCGGAACCTCGCGGCCGTCACGCCCTCGAGCAGCGTGAACTTCTCGGCCGCCTCGAGGGGCGAGAGGTCCGTCGCGTCCGCGGAGGCGAGCGCCCGCCTCATGACCAGCCTGCCCGCCTTCTCGCCCGCGGCGGCCGGCTCGAAGGCGAGCGAGACGAAGGCGAGCCCGCCGCCGCCCAGTTCCGCCGGGCGCTGCGAGACGAAGCGCACGCGCTCGCGATCGCCGATGAAGGCGAGTCGAACGGCCATGGGATCCTTGAGCCTCCAGGGAAAGGCCGCCGCAAGCTCGCGGCGAACGAACCCCGTCGCGAGCATGAGGTCGTCGGCGCGGCCGGCGCGCCCGACACCGGCGTCCCAGGAGCGAAGGCCCGTGCGCAGGCCCGCGAAGAGCACCCCCAGCAGCGTGGCCAGCAGGGTGAGCGCCACCACCGTCTCCAGCAGGGTGAAACCCCGCGTGCGGGCGCGGTTCACAGCTTTCCCACGAGCAGGAGCGTGGCGAGGCGCACGTCGCGGTCGCGGCCGTCGGAGGCCCGCCACGCCACCGTGGACTCGACCTTCACCAGGCGCACGCGCAGGCCGTAGTCCCGGGCACGATCCGCCTCCGCGCCCTCCTCGCGCTCGTCGTAAGGCGATACCACCAGCTTCCACGCGAAGCCGTCCTCCACGCCCTCGGTGGCGCTCTCGGTGATCTTCTCCACGGCCGTGACGCCCGCGAGCCTGGACTGCGCGACCTGGGAGGCGCGCGCGTACTCGTCGGCGACCTGGGCCTCGCGCAGCCCGCCCGAGAAGATCTGCATCAGCGAGCCCAGGGCCACCGCGAGGACCACGAAGGCGACGAGCACCTCCAGGATCGTGAATCCCCCCGCGGCCGGAGGTCGGCGCCGCCTCGCGCGCATGCCGGCCGGGGGGCTAGCCCCCCTCCCTGATCGCCACGCGGCCGGTGAGCCAGTCCACGTCGACGAGGAGCTTCCTCTCGCCGGAAGCGAGGGTCACGCGCCCGCCCGTGGAGCTTCCGTCGGGATAGAAGCGGATGGCGCCGCGCCGCTCGCCGGTGACCTCCGCGAGCGCGGTGTCGAGCTTCACGTCCAGCCGCTGCGGCAGCGACCTTTCCCGCCCGGATCCCTTGACCGCGAAGGTGCGCTTCTCGAGGTCGAGGTCGAGGGTGACGCTCTCCTGGGTGGCGATCGCCAGCCCGCGGGCGTCGCGAAGGCCCGCGGCCACGGAACGCGCCGCGCTCTTGAGCTGGACCCCGGTGACGCCCGATCCCGTGAACTGCAGGACGAGCGCGTAGCCCGTGGCCGCAATCACGAGCACCAGCAGGAGCTCGAGGAGCGTGAATCCGCGCTGGCGGACTGCGCGCATCAGTTGCGCACGTCCTTGTTCTCCCCCTCCCCGCCTTCCTTCCCGTCGGCGCCCAGCGACAGGATGTCGAACGGGCCCTTCTCGCCCGGCGCGCGGTAGATGAAGTCGTTCGACCAGGGGTCCTTGAGGAGCTTGGCGTCGCGGATGTAGGGCCCGTTCCAGTTCGCGAGCCCCGAGGGCGCGGCGAGCAGGGCGCCGAGCCCCTCCTGCGTCGTGGGGTAGCGGCCGACGTCCAGCTTGAAGAGCTCGAGCTGGCCGGCGATCTGCTCCATCTTCGTCTTGGCCACCTCGGCGTTGGCCCGCCCCAGGTTCGTGAACACCCGCGGGCCCACCATCGCGAGGATCACGCCGATGATGACGAGCACCATCACGAGCTCGAGCAGCGTGAAGCCGCGGTGGAGCCGGGCGGCGGGCGGGCGGTTCGTTGCGTTCATGGTCACTCCGGTATGGGGCTAGAGGGGGATGTCGTAGACGCTGAGCATCGCGGCGAGGATCGACAGGATCACCCCGCCCACGACGAGGGTGAGGAACAGGATCATCGCCGGCTCGAGGAGGGCGAGGGCGCGCTTGACGGCGCGGGCGACCTCGCGGTCGTACACGTCGGCCACCTCGATGAGCATGCGGTCGAGCCGGCCGGTTTCCTCGCCGACCTGGATCATGTGCACGGCGAAGGGCGGGAAGCGCCGGGACTCCATGAGCGGCCGGGCGAATCCGCGGCCCGTCTTGAGCTCGCGCCCGACCTCCGCGAGCCCCGCCGCGAGGTAGGTGTTGCCCATGGTCTCGCGCGCGATGGGCAGCGCGTTCACGAGCGAGACGCCGTTGCGCAGCAGCGTGCCGAGGGTGCGCGAGAGGCGCGCCATCTCCACCTTGGCGGCGAGGTCGCCCGCGACCGGCAGCCCGAGCACGACGCGGTCCCAGGCGAGCTTCGTCTCGGGCGCGCGCAGCCTGCGCGAGACCACGAGCACCAGGGCCACGGCGCCCAGCACGAGCGCCCACCAGTAGCCGCGCATGAGGGCCCCCGCGCCGAGCACGAGGGCGGTGATCCAGGGCAGCGCCTTGCCGCTCTGGGCGAAGATGGGCTCGAACTGCGGCACGACCACGCCCAGCAGGACCACGACCGAGACCACCGCGACGCTCACGAGGATCGCCGGGTAGATGAGCGCCGACTTGACCGTCTCGCGAAGCTCCTTGGAACGCTCCATGAACTCCGACAGGCGCGCCAGCACGTCCGCGAGCGCGCCGCCCGCCTCGCCGGCGCGGACCATGTTCACGTAGAAGCGCGAGAA
>CAYPBW010000195.1:3621-4809 GCA_964409055.1 uncultured Chitinophaga sp.
GGGGTGTAGCCCATGTCGCGCAGGCGCTCGATGACGCCGCTGCGGGCGGGGGCCTCCATCACGCCCTCCAGGACCTCGCCCGCGGGGGTCACCGCCTTGTACTGGAAGAGCGGCATGTCAGTCTTCGCGCGTGACGCGAAGCACTTCCTCGATCGTGGTCACGCCGGCCACCGCCTTGCGCAGCCCGTTCTCGAACATCGACTCCATGCCCTCGGCCACGGCGGCCTCGCGAAGCTCGGAGGAGTTGGCGTGGCGCATGACGAGGGAGCGGATGCGGTCGCTCATCGGGAGCATTTCCATGATCCCGAGGCGGCCGTGGTAGCCGGTGCCGCTGCACTCCGGGCAGCCCACGGCGTGGTGGAGCGTCACTTCCCCCTGCGGCACGAAGCGGCGCAGGCCCATCTGCTCGACCACCTCGGGCAGCGCGGGGTACGGGCGGCGGCAGTGCGGGCACAGGGAGCGCACCAGCCGCTGCGCGAGGATCCCCACGACGGTGGAGGTGAGCAGGTAGTCCTCGACGCCCATGTCGAGGAGGCGGTTCACGGTCGAGGGCGCGTCGTTCGTGTGCACCGTGGAGAGCACCATGTGGCCGGTGAGGGCCGACTGCACCGCGATCTCGGCCGTCTCCAGGTCGCGTATCTCGCCGATCATGATCACGTCCGGGTCCTGGCGGACGATCGAGCGCAGCGCGTTCGCGAAGGTGAGGTTGATCTGCGGCTTCACCTGGATCTGGTTGATGCCCGGCATCTGGTACTCGACGGGATCCTCGACGGTGAGGATCTTCACGTCCGGCTTGTTCAGCTTGTCGAGGGCCGTGTAAAGCGTCGTGGTCTTGCCCGATCCCGTGGGGCCGGTGACGAGCAGGACGCCGTGGGGCTGCGCGAGCGCCTCCAGGAAGGCCTCCAGCACCTTCCCGTCGAAGCCGAGCGAGGCGAAGTCGAGCGGCACGCCCCCCTTGTCGAGGATCCGCATGACGACGCTCTCGCCGTGCATCGTGGGCACGGTCGACACCCGCAGGTCGATCTCCTTGCCCTGGATGCGCAGCTTGATGCGGCCGTCCTGCGGCAGGCGCCGCTCCGCGATGTCGAGGTTCGCCATGATCTTCACGCGCGAGATGACCGCGGCCGACAGGCGCCGCGGCGGCGACTCGACCTCGTGCAGCACGCCGTCGATGCGGAAGCGCACGAT
>CAYPBW010000196.1:0-1407 GCA_964409055.1 uncultured Chitinophaga sp.
TATGATGGGTTGATTCCAGCAGTTGCCTTACAGCGATCAGTTCCCACTCTTCTTCGATGGCTTCTTCGCAGAGCACACAAAATGTTGAACCCAGTGTCATCACCACATTGGTATGATACACAGGAAAGCCGTCTTTATCAGTAGCCAGGAAGGCAATGGCCTGGTAATGGTTTTCTGCAGCAAAACGTTCCAGTACGGCAATACTTGTTCTTTCTGATATGGCCGCATAGATCATTTTATTCTCATGATCCATCACCATGCTGCCCGTTCCTTCCAGGTACCGTCCTTCTGCTTCAAATTCACTCCAGTCCTGGAAATCTTTTACTTTAAATTGTTTTTTCAGCGTTTTGATAATATCGTCTCTTTTTTCTGCCCTTCGGCTGGGAGCATACATCGGGTAAACGAATACTTTGCCGTTGGGTGAAGTGCTTAACCAGTTATTGGGAAAGACAGCATCTGGTTTTATTGGCGTTGCTGTGTCTTCGATTACCAGGACATCCACGCCGTTTTTACGAAGCTGGCTGACCATGTTGTCAAATTCAGCAAGGGCATTTAGCTGTAAGGCATCATTGCTCACACCTGTTTTTACCTGGAAGAGATTATCGCTTGCTGTTTCGGGATTAAATCCAAAAGCGGCGGGACGAATCATTAATATGGTAGTAGCAGATGGCATACTTCCCAACTCTTTAATGAGGGAATAGTGCATCTATTTTAGCTGCCAGTTTCCTGTCTTTCTCTGTTACGATATTTCCTGCATCATGTGTGCTGAGCCAGATCTCTACCGTATTCCAAACATTGGTCCACAGCGGATGGTGATTCATTTTTTCTGCTTCTATCGCCACTCTTGTCATAAAGGCAAAGGCTTCGCTAAAATCGGCGAACTGAAATTTGCGGTATAAAGTATTGTCTTTTTCCTGCCACATAGAAACAGTATTTAAAACACAAGATTTTCTTTGTTCTTCACCTGTTCAATCGGAATCTCTGTTACCAGCTGCACCCCGTTGAAGCTTTTAATAGCCTGGATGGTTTCCTGCATCGTTTCATCCGCCACCGCATCACCTTTCATCAGCCAGAGAAAATCAAGGTGCCTGAATTCGGGCAACAGGTATTCGCCATCAAACTTTGTGTTGTATAAATAGTGCGACAAGAACCGGGTGGGTTCATTGTATTCGTACACCGTAAAGAAATAATTTCTTCCCTTGCGGAGCAACGGAATTTCAAGATCACTGTTGAGGCGAAAATTAAGGCCGATAGAGTTATTCAGGTGCCAGCAAAACTGGTAGTCTTTGAGAGGTGCCATGATGCCCAGCAACCGGGTATCCTCAAAAAAACCTTCGGTCATTTCCTTTGTGTCAAGGATCAGCTTATTGCTGCGTTCAGCCATACATGAAATATAGGCTAAGTTAC
>CAYPBW010000196.1:1507-4782 GCA_964409055.1 uncultured Chitinophaga sp.
CCTAACTGAATAACGATATCACCGGCCTGCATTCCGGCTTTTTGTGCCGGCTTGCCCTCTGTAACACCATCTGCTCTCATTCCTGATCCTGAATAAGTATAATCAGGCATGATGCCCATTGATACACTAAACGTTCTGCCGGAGGTGGTTTGCGCCTCTCTTGTTTTGGTGAAAGCCAGCTTTGGTGAATTATTCGTTGCTTCAATAAGCGACTGTATATGAGTAATAATGGATGCTGTTCCATTGTAGTTGATACGGTCGGCATCATCGGAGGGTTTGTGATAATCTGTGTGAAGGCCGGTAAAATAAAAAAGAACAGGAATGTCTTTTCTGTAAAACGAGGTATGATCACTCGGACCGGTTCCGCTGGAATCGTATTTGAAAAGGAAGTCCTGCTTTTCTTTAAAAAGAGCGGAGTTATAAAATTCTCCCCATTTGGGAGAAGTGCCAAAGCCGCCTACTGTCAATGCCTTGGTGCTGTCATTCAGCCGGCCCACCATATCCATATTGATCATGTAGTTGGCTGTTTTCAGATCAATCGTTGGATTCTCTGTAAAATATTTTGAACCATACAATCCCAGCTCTTCCCCTGAGAATGCAATAAAGAGGTAATTGTTGTTTTTAGATTTTGATGCTTTCAGTTTCCTGGCCAATTCAATCAACGCAGCAGTACCGCTGGCATTATCATCGGCCCCGTTGTGGATCAGCTTCTCCCCTGTCCGCATCATAGAGTTTCCGTCTTCACCATAACCCAGGTGATCGAAGTGGGCACCCAATATCACCGTAGTGGCAGCGCCGTTATCCAAATAGCCGACTACGTTATGACCTGTTCTTTTCTTATCAGCGAGATCAACATTTATCTTCAGGCTGAAAGATGATTCAGCAGAAAGAAAATACTTTTTTGCTGCTTCTTTTGTTACATACAAAACCGGGATGGAAAGCATTTCTGAGCGGTCCTTGCCATTAAACTTAAGGTTATCCTCAATCGAAGAGCTGTTATATAAAATCACAGCTGTAGCACCCCGTTCTTTTGCTTTTTTGGCGTTGGTGCGGATATAATCAGTCAGGTCAAAATGAGGGTTGCTTTTGTTTTCTTCCAGCCCGTCTTTCAGGTCAATGATCCAGGGCATCTCTACTTCCTGCAGCGAAGGGGAAATAAACGCATCAATGCTTGCATTGGGTGAAAAAGGAAAAGCGAAATAATCTCTCTCTTCCACCAGCCCGTTTCCGTTAATCATGAACAGCGAAGAAGGCTTCATGATTTTTCCGTCATTTACTTCAAAGGGCTGATAAAATCCGTTGGTTCCCTTCGGAGAAAGACCAATGCTTTTAAATTGGCTGCTGATATATTCCATCGCCAGCTGTTCTCCGGCGCTGCCGGTGCGGCGACCCTCCAGTTTATCATCGGCCAGGAAAGCAATATGTGTTTTCAGGTTTTCAATAAGCTGCTTATCGGTTTTGGAAGCCTGTTTGGGTGCTGCGCAGGCTACCAGTAACAACGCAATGACAAACCCTCTCAATAATGACGATACCATGATTTTTAGAATTGAGCTGCAAAGGTATTAATGCCCGGTCGTAACCGTTTTTTCCAGCATCATTTTTACGTCATTCTTTTCCCGATTAGAGGGGTTAAACACCGTATTTCGTAAGGTCAATCCATCCGCCAGGATTACTTTTGCAAACTTTCCTCCTCCGGGCGGGTTAGTGCTTGTTGAAGTGAAAAACAACCGCTTACATATTGCATTGGTTGGTAACCCCAATAGTGGCAAAAGCTCCCTGTTCAACTGCCTGACGGGGTTGAACCAGAAAGTGGGCAACTTTCCCGGCGTAACAGTGGACAAGAAAACAGGCTCATCTCAAATATCCCCATCTCAAACGGCTGAAATCATAGACTTGCCGGGCAGCTATAGTCTTTACCCAAAGAGAATGGATGAATGGGTGACGTATAAGGTCTTGCTGGGCCAGGACAGAGAGTTGAAGGCCGATGTAATAGTAGCAGTAGCCGATGCCAGCAACTTAAAACGAAACCTGCTTTTCTGCACCCAGCTGATTGATTTAAAAGTTCCGGTCGTCATTGCCCTTACGATGATGGATATGGCGAAACGCAAAGGAATCAAAATCGATATCCCGGCTTTGGAAAGAGAATTGGGGGTGCCGGTTGTAGCGGTAAACCCGTTAAAGAATAAAGGTGTCCCTGAATTAAAGAAAGCGATTGCACTCACAGCCCAACAGGCCTATAAAGTGCCGGCAAGGGATTTTATTGACAACAAATCTTTTGCTGCCGATGCCATCAACGAACTGAAACAGGATTTTCCGGAACTCAGCGATTATTCAGCGATACATTATCTTATCAATCATGAATCGTTTGTGCTGAGCGGAAAGGAACAGGAGCGAATTGAAAGCATTGAAGTAAAAAATAATTTCAATCCCACCAAAACACAGGCAGAAGAGATCTTACAACGCTATAGCCGCATCCGGCAGATTATGCAACAGGCGGTATCAGAACCAGATCCTTTGCAGAAATCATTATTCACAGAGAGGCTTGATAATTTGTTTTTACACCGGCGGTGGGGCTATTTGATACTGCTGGTTGTTTTATTCCTCCTGTTTCAAAGTGTATTCTGGCTGGCGCAGCACCCGATGGACTGGATCGAACTCGGCTTTGCCAAACTCAGCGGCGCATTGTCGGCATCATTGCCCGATAACCGTTGGACCGACTTGTTAATTAATGGAGTCATTGCGGGTCTCAGCGGCATATTGGTATTTGTGCCGCAGATCATGATATTGTTTGGACTGATAACATTGCTGGAAGACACCGGATACATGGCAAGGATCAGTTTTTTGAGCGACCGGCTAATGCGGGCAGTAGGCCTGAATGGGAAGAGTGTGATGCCGATGATCAGCGGTTTTGCCTGTGCGGTACCGGCCATCATGAGTGCAAGAAATATTGAGAACCGAAAGGAAAGGCTGCTTACCATACTGATCACTCCGCTGATGAGCTGTTCGGCAAGATTGCCCGTCTATACTATTCTGATCAGCTTAGTAATTCCGCAGGGTTATTTATTAGGTTTCTTAAGTATACAAGGCCTTGTGATGATGGGGCTTTATCTGCTCGGTTTAATCATGGCGCTGATCGTTTCTTATGTGGCAAAATGGTTTATCAGGATCAAGGAAAAAAGCTTTTTTATACTGGAGCTGCCCACCTATCGTTCGCCCCGGTGGAATAATATTTTGCCCACGATGCTCAACAAGGCCAAAATATTTGTTTTTGATGC
>CAYPBW010000197.1:0-4737 GCA_964409055.1 uncultured Chitinophaga sp.
TTCCAGTCAAAATATTCTTTGGTTATAACTGCTTCAGCGTAAGGGATGAGTTCTTTTTTGTTTTTATTCAAAAATTGCTCTCGTAATCCCTGGTATTCTTCTGCTGTTTTTTTGAGAAAGCCGTCTTTTTCTTTACTCAATAGAGTGCTTACCGCTGTTACGCTACGGGAAGCATCCAATACATGCAATACGCCGTTGTTATACTGAGGGGCAATCTTTACAGCCGTGTGCATCCGGGAAGTAGTGGCTCCGCCGATCAGCAACGGTTGTTTCATATTGCGTCGCTTCATTTCATGTGCCACATGCACCATTTCATCAAGTGAGGGAGTGATCAAACCGCTTAACCCAATGATATCTGCTTTTTCTTTTTCCGCAGTATCTAGAATCTTATCTGCCGGAACCATCACACCCAAATCAATGATATCATACCCATTACAACCGAGTACTACTCCAACGATGTTTTTACCAATATCATGCACATCTCCCTTTACAGTGGCCAATAGCACTTTGGGTACATTGCCGTTCCCGGTATTTGGGTTGTTTCTCTTTTCTTCTTCGATGAATGGAGTAAGCCATGCTACACTCTTCTTCATTACCCGGGCACTTTTTACCACCTGGGGTAAAAACATTTTTCCGGCGCCAAAAAGATCACCCACCACATTCATTCCGTCCATCAACGGACCTTCTATCACATCCAGCGGTCTTGGGTATTTTAGTCTTGCTTCTTCTGTATCTGTATCGATATAATCAGTAATTCCGTTGACCAGGGCATGTTTTAACCGTTCTTCCACAGAATTATTTCGCCATGCTTCATCTTTTATCTCTGTTTTACCCTTTGCCTTTACGGTTTCAGCAAAAGCAATCAGCTTTTCGGTAGCTCCGTTATTATCATTGTTTCGATTGAGTATTACATCTTCGCACAGTTCTCTTAATTGCGGCTCAATTTCATCATATACTACCAATTGCCCTGCATTAACGATACCCATATCCATTCCGGCACGAATAGCATGGTATAAAAAAACGGAATGCATGGCCTCTCTCACATGATCGTTTCCTCTGAAAGAAAAAGACAGGTTGCTTACACCACCACTTACTTTGGTAAGGGGCATCAGGTTTTTGATTTCTCTTGTAGCTTCAATAAAATCAACGCCATAATTATTATGTTCTTCCATGCCTGTGGCAAGGGCGAAAATATTGGGGTCGAAAATGATGTCCTGGGGATCATATCCTACCTGCTCAGTCAAAATTTTATAAGCACGGTGACAAATCTCAACTTTTCTGTCTTTGGTATCGGCCTGCCCTTTTTCATCAAAGGCCATTACGATAACTGCAGCGCCATAACCCTGGCAAATAATTGCCTGTTCGATGAATTTGGCTTCGCCCTCTTTCATTGAAATGGAATTCACGATACACTTTCCCTGCACACATTTCAACCCGGCTTCAATGATCTCAAATTTGGAGCTGTCGATCATGATCGGGATTTTCGCAATATCCGGTTCACTTTGTAACAGGTTGAGGAAGGTGGTCATGGCGTTCACTCCATCCAGTAATGCATCATCCATGTTCACATCCAGAACCTGTGCGCCGTTTTCCACCTGCTGGCGGGCTACACCCAGGGCTTCTTCGTATTTGTTTTCTTTTATAAGTCGGGCAAACTTTTTGGAGCCGGTCACATTGGTCCTTTCCCCCACATTCACAAAATTGGTCTCTGGCCTGATGACCAATGGTTCTAATCCGGCTAATCGTAAGTAAGGTCTGATAACGGTGGTTTCTTGCATCTATGAGCTCTTTTTTACAAATAGCTTCCTGATCATTGAAAAGTTATTTACAACGAGAATTAGGAGTGAAAGCAGTATTAAAAATTGTGGTGTCGTCATGCTAATTCTTTTTCAACAACGGGCAGTTGTCTTGGTTTGATATCTTTTACATGTTCAGCTATATGCCTGATATGATCTGGTGTGGTGCCGCAACAGCCGCCCACAATATTTACAAAACCTTCTTTGGCCCAGTCTTCCAGGTAATGACCGGTATCTTCAGGTTTCTCGTCATATTCACCCATGGCATTGGGCAACCCGGCATTGGGATAAGCTGAAACATAGCAGCTGGCTATTTGTGAAAGTTCTTCAATATGCGGCCTCATTTCTTTAGCCCCTAAAGCACAGTTCAGACCAATGCTCAAAGGTCTTGCATGCATTACAGAAGTGTAAAAGGCTTCCAAAGTTTGACCGCTGAGTGTTCTGCCGGAGGCATCGGTAATAGTGCCACTGATCATTATGGGCAATGGAGTTTTACCGGTTTCCCTGAAGTATTTTTTTATAGCAAAAATGGCTCCCTTGGCATTCAATGTATCGAAGATTGTTTCGATCAATAGAATATCTGCACCTCCGTCTGCAAGTCCCTTAACCTGTTCGTAGTAAGCATTTACCACTTCATCAAATGTAACCGCCCGAAAACCCGGGTTGTTTACGTCCGGAGAAAGCGACAGGGTCTTGTTCAGCGGTCCGATTGCCCCGGCCACCCATGCCTCTTTGCCTGATCTTTTGATTGCTTCCCTGGCACATTGGGCAGCGGCAACATTTAATTCATAGGCCAGCGACTGCATTTCATAATCAGCCATGGCTATAGATGTACTGCTGAAAGTGTTTGTTTCAATGATATCGGCACCTGCTTCAAGGTATTGCAGGTGTATTCCGATGATGATCTCTGGTTGTGTAACATTGAGGAGATCGTTGTTCCCCTTTACATCACAATGCCAGTTTTTAAATCGTTCACCCCGGTAATCGGCTTCGGTCAATTTATGCCGCTGTATCATGGTGCCCATAGCGCCATCAATGATCAATATGCGTTCTTTCAAACAATCCTGGATTGTCTTCATACATTTCTTGTTTGCGAACTATAAACGTTGGGAAACTATGGAGGGAGTTTCGTACCGTTTATTAGTTCTGTTTGGGGCAGGCCGAACAATAAACAAATCCGCCTGAATAGGCAGCAAAACTAAGCTTTATCTGAATAAAAAGCAAGCAGGATAAGCCTTAGCGGCCAGATACATAGCTTTCAACCGGCAGTCTGTTCTGCAGGCTTCGGGCCAGTGTCATTTCATCGGCATACTCCAATTCTCCACCAAAAGCAATGCCACGGGCAATAGTAGTAATACGGATGGGATTTACGGTGACTGCGGACAGCTTTTTCTGAATGTAATAAATAGTGGTATCGCCCTGTATGTTGGGGTTCAACGCAAAAATAATCTCTTCTGTTTTCTCCTTCTGTACCCGGCTGATCAATGATTCAATATTGAGCTGGTCGGGTCCGATACCATCCAATGGCGAAATGATTCCTCCCAGGATGTGATAAATCCCGTTGTATTGCTGTGTGCTTTCAATGGCAATCACATCCCGGATGCTTTCTACCACACAGATGGTTTCCTGTTTTCTAATTGAATTAGCACAGATAGAGCAGATATCGCCATCTGCCACATTAAAACAACGCTGGCAGAATTTAATTTCATTTCGCATCCGGGCAATTACTTCACTGAAGTGACCTACTTCTTTGGTGTCCTGCTTCAACAAATGTAAAACCAGCCGTAATGCCGTTTTCTTACCAATACCGGGAAGTTTGGCAAATTCGTTTACCGCATTTTCAAGCAGAGAAGATGAGAATTGCATGGGGAACAAAGGTAAGCTAAGAGGATAAATGAGAAAAAGAGATAAAGCAAAAATCGTTTGAGAAATAACATTAACCTCTTTCTATCTTTTTCTCCTTTGCTCTCTAAGTCTATAGTGCAATTTCAAACTCGTTTTGCCAGGCTGGTTTTACTGAAATCTTTCGTTCAATTGGCACGACAATTTCCGGCTGAATCCGCTTTCCAAAAAACTGGCCTGGGTCCCAAACACCATTTTTGTTTTTGTCGTAAAGAATACGCAAATCATATTCGCTGGGTAAAAACATGGGCTGTGAAAAATCAGCATTGTTCAAAGGAAAAGATTTATGGATTGTTTCACCTCCGATCAAAAAGATCAGTACCGGGTTCTTTGTCATATCCAGGTTTTTAAACTTAATTTTAAGCGATCCGTAATCGGAGCTTTTCCTTGTTTTAAAACTCAGGGTATCATTTTTCAGCAACTTTTTGCCTGTAGAGTCTTCTGCAAATTCTTTATCCAGGATAATATGGTACAATGTATTCTCTTTCCAGGTTTGGGTGAGTATATATTTTTTGCCGGTACTGTCTTTCACGAAACGGTAATCCTTTACCGGGTTAAAGGAACTGTCTGTATAAAGATTAATTTTTGCAGAATCAAAAGAACGAAGTGGTGTTTCAAATGTCAGAATGAAATCGGATAAAAGGTCTTGCTGGCCGTTCACCAGGTTTGTTTGGAACTTAAGTCTTTTGTCAGTCGTTCCGGCCGCATTCTTTCTGCCAAGGGTTAATCCCGTTGCCGGTGGCGGGGTTTGCACCGGTGCGGCAGGTTTCGACGAAAAAGCATAGAGTACTACGGGTTCATTTTTACCCTGGATTGTAACAGGTTTATCAGCAAATGCAAATAATTGCTTTTCGCCAAAATACCGTCGGCTTCCGCCTTCGTCTTTCAATGCATATACAAAAAAAGTTTTGGCAGGCAGGTTTTTGAAATTAAAATTTCCTTTGTTATCCAGTTTAGCAATATACCGCGGCTTCTCGTTTACTACGGCAGAATCATCACCGTTAGTGTGCAGCATAACAATCAATGTAGAATCTGTTTT
>CAYPBW010000198.1:0-4729 GCA_964409055.1 uncultured Chitinophaga sp.
TTGCGTACTTATTCTTAAGCACACCTGTGAAAAACTATTACCGGCTATTAGCCGATTATTTAATAGTTTCCTAATCCTTATGAAATAGTTTATGGACGGCCAGCTTTCACTTTCCATTGTTGAGATCATCGTACTGATGCTCGGGGCTATTATCCTGGGCATAACCATTCATTTTTTTATTACCAGCCGAAAATCATTGAAAGACTCCATGGCAGATGCTGCCGGCAGTAAACTTAGCCGGGAACTGGATGACTGGAAAAGACGTTTTTTTAATGAAGTGGAGCTAAAGGATAAGCAAATTGAGAATCTTCAAAAGCTGGTGGCTGATGCAGAGGAGAATAGTAACATCTTCTCCATTGAGGCAGAAGAAGTACGTAAACAAAACAAAAAACTGCAGCAGGAATTAGAACAGTTGAAAAACCAGTTACCCCAGTCTTTTGGGGAAAAGCCTGGGTACATGGAACAGCTGAGACAGGCGCAAAACAGTTTGCTGGAACATAATGAAAAAATTAACCAGTTGTTGGAGCAAATTGATATTGTAAAGGAAACGGAAGAGAAGCAACAGGAAGTATTAAAGTACAATGAAGAGCTGAATGAAGAAATTGAATTATTAAAACATAAGCTGGCACAGAAAGAGAATGAAATCAATACAATTCGTCAGAAAGAAAACCTGACCAGCGAAATGAATTCTATGCTGGACAGTGCTTATAACGAGTTTGGGGTACTGCAGGAGAAAATACAGAAGCTGGAGGCGCAGGTGTCCGTTTCAAAAAAAATCAACCTGGAGTACGAAGATTTAAAAGAAGGATACTATCGTATAAGCCAGGATTATGAAGAGCAAAAGCATAAATACAATCACCTGGTTTCGGAGAACAGGCAATTACAGGCTGATTTGGCTGAAACAGAAGATAAACTGAAGGAGGCAAATTTTCAACGTCAGCAATTACAAAAAAGAGTTACATACCTGGAAGAGTTGAACAATGATATGCAGGTAGTAGCAGATGCCAATAAGCGGTTGGAGGGGCAGTTGAAACGTATCGGCGAACTCGAAAGTATGCTGAATGTACTGGCTGAAGAACGGGATCAACTGGCAAAAAAGCAATACAATGCCTGACCGGTAAGCAAAAGACACATGTAAAAAAGGTGTTTGATTTTTTCAAACACCTTTTTTAATTCATTATGCTTTTTTAGCCGCTTTCTTTTTCACAGCCGCCTTTTTAGCGGGTCTGCTTTTTCCAAATGAGCCCTTAAAGCGTTTTCCTTTGGCAGTTTTTTTATCTCCTCTTCCCATGGTTGTTTTTTTATGTTTAAGTGTAAAGATACAGGATTAAAAAAACTCCATCCCACGGGGGAACGGAGTTTTTAATAGATTGATTAAGGCAACTAGAGTTTAGCAGCTAATTCTTTACCAGCTTTGAACCGGGCCACTTTTCTCGCCTTGATTTTAATTACTTCACCAGTTTGGGGGTTACGACCATTGCGGGCAGCTCTTTTTGATACGGAAAAAGTTCCAAAACCAACTAAGGTAACTTTGCCGCCACCTTTCAGTGTTTTTGTAACAGCTTCGATAAAAGAATCGAGGGCGGCGTTTGCTTGTGTTTTGGTAATACCGGCATCGTCTGAAACTTTTGCAATTAATTCAGCTTTGTTCATGATTATTGTATTTTTTGCGGTTTAGTAACGCCGGCAAATTTAGCCGCTTTTTTATTCCTGCAAAATAATTTTACCCGGTTCTGGCTTTGGTTTCATTTGACAGAATCCGCATGGGACAAGGATTTCAGCAGAATACCTGATTTCAGTGTTCAAATTGACTGTAAAAAATAAATGGTACAGGTAACTGCCGCTGACTTTCAGTAAGATATACCCGTGAGTAATGCAATTATTTAGAACGGGAACACAGTTTGCCCACATTTTTTACCGGCTGATTATTTTTTCACACTCAATGCACAACCATCATTACTGAACGAAAAGCAATGAATTTATTTCCCCATTTATCGAATCCTTTGTTTCGCATGGTTTCGGCAAAATCGCTGATATACTGGTTATAAAGCTCTTTACTGGCAGAATGATACTGCACTGCATAGGTTATACCATCTGTTTCATCTACCTCCAATAAGCGTAATATGCTGGCATGTGTAAAGCAACCGGTATTAATCACATCTGGAATATGCTCTTCTTTAAGCCAGGCCAGCCATTGTTCTGCAATAGAATGATCAATCTTGACGGTTACGTTATAAATGATCATGAATTAAAGTTTAATTTCCAGGTAAACCGGACAGTGATCGCTGTGCTTTACATCAGGAAATATTTCCGCATCTTTTAGATTTTTTTTTAAGGGCTCGGTAACATTAATATAGTCGATGCGCCATCCCTTGTTGTTCAGCCGTACGGTGGGGAAACGCTGGCTCCACCAGCTATACCGGTGAGGTTCCGGGTGAAATTCACGAAAAGTATCGATCCAACCATCCTCGAGAAATTTTGTCATCCATTCTCTTTCTTCAGGTAAAAATCCTGATGAATTTTTGTTTCCTTTTGGATCATGAATGTCTATTTCTTTATGCGCTATATTGTAATCACCACATAAAATAAGATTGGGGTGTTTTTTCCTCAACTTTTTTAACCAGTTGTTGAATTCATCCAGCCATTGGTATTTAAACTCCTGTCTTTCGTCACCACTGGTACCGGATGGGAAATAGGCATTTATAAGCCTCGTTTTCCCAAGATCCAGTTGTATCACCCTGCCCTCATCATCACTGGGTCCATGGCCATTCCCGTATTCTACATTATCCGGTTTTATTTTTGTGAAAACTGCCACACCACTATATCCTTTTTTTTGCGCACTGAACCAGTAATTATGAAATCCCAGTTCATGAAAAGGTTTGTGATCAACATCGCCCTGTACTGCTTTTGTTTCCTGTACACAAATCACATCTGCAGGATCAGTTTTTAACCAGTCCAAAAATCCTTTCTTAATGGCGGCCCTGATCCCGTTCACATTGTAGCTGATAATACGCATCGCATTATTGATTAAATTGACGGCAATTTACTGTTTACTATGGAAGCATCAGCAAAATCAAAAAGAAGAATAATACCACCAAAAGCACATGTGTTTCTGGAAGGGCCTAAAAGCAGAGGCTATGAATTATCATTTGCTTTCAGGGTTTTCTGGCAATTTTTGAAAGGGTTCAGAAACCTGCATTTTATCGGGCCTTGTGTAACCATCTTCGGCTCTGCCCGTTTTAAAGAAGATCATATTTACTACCAACAGGCAAGGGAAATGGGAAAACGGATTGCAGAATTGGGCATGACGACCATGACAGGGGGTGGACCGGGTATTATGGAGGCGGCCAACAGGGGAGCTTTCGAAAATGGGGGAAAATCGGTCGGATGTAATATCCGGTTACCGTTTGAGCAAAAAGCCAATCCTTACATGCAAAAGTGGGTCACATTTGAACACTTTTTTGTGAGAAAGGTATTATTGGTAAAATACTCTTATGCCTTTATCATCATGCCCGGCGGGTTTGGCACAATGGATGAACTTTTTGAAACCTTAACCCTGGTTCAAACAAAAACCATTACCCGTTTTCCAATAGTCCTGTTTGGCAAGGAGTATTACCAGCCAATGATGGACATGGTTGATGCAATGATTGCAGAAGGAGCAGTCTCCAAAGAAGATATTAATCTTTTTTTCCTCACAGATAGTGTGGATGAGGCTATAAACTATATACACAATTATATCCGGGAGAATTACCAGGTGAAGCCAAGGAGAAGGCGATGGTGGCTATTCGAAAAGAGGTAATTTTAATGTGTACCTGTTACACATAATCTGTATCTTCATGCAATAAATTTTTTGTTATGCTTCTTAAACGATTGCTGCCGGTCCTGCTTTTTGCAGGATTTAGTTCTGCAGTTTTTGCTGACCAGTCTGTTACACTTCACTCACCAGACGGTAATGTACAATTAGGTTTGTTTCATCGCAGTAATGGTGATTTGGTATACAAGGTTTTTTATAAAGGAAAAACGGTTGTCGCCCCTTCAGGATTGGGTATGCGATTGAAAAGCCCTGAATTATCGTTATCAAAGTTTGATCTGCTGGGAATCGATTCATCTGTAACAGATGAAACCTGGAAGCCTGTATGGGGTGAAGTAAACCAGATCCGCAATAATTATAAACAACTATCAGTGAAGCTGACCGATCGTTCAGGTTCCGGTATCCAGTTGGAGGTTCTCTTCAAGGTTTATAATGACGGCGTTGGTTTCAGGTATTCATTTCCGCAACAGGCCAAACTCAATCATTTTATTATCGGCGAAGAACTGACACAATTTGTAATGTCCGGTGATCACAAAGCATTCTGGATACCGGGTGACTATGACACGAACGAATATCCCTATTATACGACAAATCTCAGCGGCGTGGATGCAACCGGTGGTGGAACTGCACAGGAAATACATGCCAAAACTTTCTTTGATAAGTCTGCAGTACAAACACCGTTGATGCTAAAATCCGCAGATGGTTTATATATCAATATCCACGAAGCGGCGCTGGTTAACTACCCGGCGATGAACCTTGTAGTGGACAAAAGTACTTTTGCACTTAATGCACACCTGGTTCCGGATGCAGTAGGAAACAAAGCCTACCTGCAGGCGCCGGCTGTTACGCCCTGGCGTACAATAGTAGTAAGTGACAAAGCAGGGGATGTTCTTACATCCAAACTGATTTTGAATCTCA
>CAYPBW010000199.1:0-4614 GCA_964409055.1 uncultured Chitinophaga sp.
AGTTGATTGTTCGCTTTCTGATCTTCAGGAAAATAGTTGTCATGGTCAGGAGTATGCTTATTCCTATCATCAGCTTCGACAGTAAATCACCAAACTTTACAAAAAATGTTTTTCCGGAATAGTAGGGTGGCTTTACATTCCATTTAATAGCTGCATTAGTGTTGTAGGGTTGCGGGTTGATTACTTTTCCATAGGGATCAATAAAACAGCTGATGCCGGTATTGGCGCTGCGGGCTATCCAGGTTCGGGTTTCAATGGCCCTTAACCGGGCATAGCTCATATGCTGTTTATGACCGGGTGTTTTCTTCCACCAGCCATCGTTGGTGATAATGCAAATAAGATTGGCACCATTGCGGATATAGCGGCTCATAAATTCACCATAAATACTTTCATAACAAATAGCAGGCGCAACTTTATACCCGTTCTTTTCTTCAATCACTGTACGATGATCCTGTTTGGCATAACCAGCCGTAGTACCACCAAATTTGTCAAACCATTTGCTTAGAAACTTCAGGAACCAGGGCAGGGTTTCCACTCCGGGTACCAGCATGGATTTATGGTAAAAACCATTGGCACCATTACTGTCGAGCAGCACTGAACCATTATAGGATTCGTAATGAAAACCATTGTACTCTTCGGAGTATTTTGTCTTCTCACTGAACTGCCTGTAACTTTCAATACCGGTAAATAACGATGCTTTGGGATATTTTTTCAAAAAGTCCCACAATGGGTTCAGGAAAAAATTGCTTTTAAGATTGGCCTCATCCATCCTTGTCATCATATACAAAGCCGTTTCCGGCCAAACGATGAGAGCCGTATTGCTGTCCGCTGCTTTTTCGGTTGTGCTGATCAGTCTTTGCAGTTGCGCTTCAAAGGAACCGGCCTCGCTGGAAACTTTTTCATAAGGATCAATATTGGGTTGCACTACCACAATATTCTGGGTGGTTTGATTTCCTTTCTCTAACCGGAAGGTTGTTATTTTAGAAACCAGTATGGGTAATACCAGTAATAGTGCAGCCGGAACGAGGAAGCGGTTATCTTTTGTCCTGTTTACCAGCATATTTTTTTTCAGGTGCAGGAATAAAAGAATATTGACTCCGAGTACCCATAATGTGCCGCCGCTGGTACCGGTATATTCATACCATTGCACCCATTCTGTTTTGGTGGCAAATGCATTGCCCAAAGTAAGCCAGGGCCAGCTAAGTCCCCAGTCCTGCAGGTGAATGTATTCAAAGCACATCCAGAAAGCGATAAGGGAGAGATAACCCCATCGTTCACCCATTCTTCCCTTGACTATTTTATAACCGAGCCAGGGAAAACACATGAGCAGGCTGTTGGCCAGGAAGGCGCTGACAGCACCCGGTGCCGATGCATTCCATATCCACCAGGTAGTCGCTACATTCCATATAAACATGGTGATATAAGTGAGGCCAAAGAATTTCTTTCGGCTGCTTACCCTTTCTTCCAGCCACAGCAAGGGGATCCATGCAAAAAAGATCAGCATTGTTAATGGTGAAACGGGCCATGCAGCGAATAATAGCAATCCGCCGGCAAGGGCAAGTAATAGGTTGTAGTTTTTGTTCATGGCTTATAGTTCATGGTTCATAGCATTCAGATTGTATCACGAAGTTTTGTGATCATCTTACATAAGAGTTCATATTCGTTGTACAGGTTTTTGTATTCCTCTTCATTAATATATTTCCTGGTAAATGCAAGATAAAGACAGGCAACGACTTCTACTCCTGAACGGAGTGCAATACCCAGAAATCTTTTGAATTCCGGTTTCGACTGCCCTGTACTCCCCTCAGCAATATTCAAGACCACAGAATCTGCTGCTCTTTTAACCTGTGAGCTAAGGCTGAACATCTCTTTTTTGGGAAATTGTTCAGTCAGCCTGTCTGTCTTATTTGACAATTCTGCTGCTGATTGAAAAACTTTTAAATTTTCAAATCTGAATGCCATTTATTGTTGATTTAGTTTTTTGAAAACTGCTATCAGCCATGAACCATGAACTATTTGCTTTTCAGCTAATCAGCCATTTGATAAAAATAAAGTTTTATGGAAAGATCAGGCTGCTGTGTCTTATTCCAAAAGTATAAGCCATGCAAACCAACGCTATTTTATCAGCACCGCTGATAGACCTGATCTTTGACGGCCGTAACAAAGCTTACGGCGCTTATGAACTCCGGAAAACCTATTCTTCCCGAATGACCAAAGCACTTGTAATTACTTTCCTATTGACGACATTGCTGGTAAGCCTGAGTTTTTTCTCTAAAGGAAACCGTGATAACAGGCAGCAAGTAAGGATCGTTGCTGGTGTTGAACTTTCTGATCTTCCCGATGTAGAAGAACCCGAGCCTGAGCCTGAACCCCTGCCTCAACCGGAACAAACCCCGGTTAGAACAGAACCACTTACCGATATTAATATTGTACCCGATGATGAACAGGATAATCCTCCTGCAACTGTTGATGATTTGCTGAATGCACAGGTGGGAACAGACAGAAGAGATGGTTCAGACTTTGACGGAACTGTACAAGGTCAAACACCGGTTTCTGCCGGCAGCGGAGGCATCATTGATCAGCCGGTGACCCCGGAAATTGATGAACCCTTATCAATCGTAGAAGTGGATGCCAAATTCAATGGAAACTGGGTAAGATTCCTGGAGAGAAATTTAGATGCTAATGTGCCGCTAAACAATAGTGCCCCTGCAGGTCGTTATTCGGTAGTCGTAAGATTTGTCGTTGACAAAGAAGGTGTCGTAAGTGAGATTACTCCACTGACCAATCATGGCTATGGCATGGAAGAAGAAGCCGTTAGGGTATTAAAGAAAGCCGCTAAATGGGAGCCTGCCATTCAGAACGGGCATAAAGTAAAAGCATACCGCAAGCAGGTGATTGTGTTTGAGGTGGTGGAAGAGTAATGTTCACTTTAACATTTTTCTCTTATAGTTCAGAGTTTCTTATATTTTGATTTGTAAGAAGCTTTGAACTATTTATGAAATATATTTTCATCTTATTTTGTGTGTTCTTCTTTTACAAGTCAATAGGACAAGGACGCATCGTCATTGATACTGCTGAGCAGCGCTACTTTTCACCCTGGGGTCATCAGGATATTAACAGAGAATTTCTCTTTTTTTACGCTTCGGATCAGGATGGAATTGTTTATACTGCTGACAGTTTGAAGGCAAGAGTTACATTTATCAATTTTTGGTTTGAAGGGTGTACGCCATGTTTGGCAGAAAAAGAAGCGTTGGACAGTATTTACAGAAAGTATTCAATCAATAAACGATTTCGTTTTCTGTCCTTTACATTTGAATCACCTGAAAAGATTGCTGATTTTGTAAAAAGGAATAAAATTGGTTATCCCATTCTGTATATCAGCCGATCTGAAATCAATAGATTGAATTTTGAGCATGGTTTTCCTGTTTCTATGGTAGTAGATGCCAAAGGTTTTATAAGGTATATTGTCAGCGGCGGGTTCCAGGAAAAACAGAAGGCAGAAGAAAGGGTATATTCCCGCTACACAAAAGAAATTGAACGGATACTTAATGAACATTGAACATTTCTCTTGCAGTTTAATGAATACCTCTATGCAAACCCTTTTTACTTCCTGCTATAATTCGGGGCCTCTCTTGTAATCTCTACATCATGTGCATGGCTTTCTCTCATGCCGGCATTGGTGATCTTTACAAAAGTGGCTTTTTGTAATTCCTCAATAGTAGCGGCGCCACAGTAGCCCATACCCGCCCTTAAACCCCCGGTAAACTGGTACACTACTTCTTTCAGTAATCCTTTATAGGCTACACGGCCTTCAATGCCTTCCGGTACAAATTTCTTTACATCATCTTCTACATCCTGGAAATAACGGTCACTGCTGCCGGTAGCCATAGCACCCAATGAACCCATACCGCGGTATTCCTTGAATTTTCTTCCTTCGTAAATAATAGTTTCACCGGGACTTTCTTCTGTGCCGGCAAATATGCTGCCCATCATTACACAGTTGGCGCCTGCTGCCAATGCTTTTACCATATCACCGGTATAGCGAATGCCACCATCTGCGATCAACGGAATGTTTTTAGGTTTCAATACAGAAGCAGCTTCCATTACAGCTGTTAACTGTGGTACACCGGCTCCGGCTACAATTCGGGTTGTACAGATGGAACCGGGACCAATACCGACTTTAATAGCATCTGCACCAGCTTCTGCTAATGCCTTGGCGCCTGCAGCCGTGCCGATATTGCCGGCAATCACTTCCATATTCTTGAAATTCTTTTTTACAGATTTGAGGGCAGTGATCACTCCTTTGCTGTGGCCGTGTGCACTATCCAGGGCAATAATATCCACTCCCACATTTTGTAAGGCAGCTACACGGTCCAGCAGGTCTTTGGTAATGCCCACACCAGCACCCACCAGCAAACGGCCGAATGAATCCTTTACCGCATTGGGATGGCTCTTCAGTTTCAGAATATCACTGTAAGTAAAGAGGCCGGTGAGTTTGCCCTGCTTATTAATGATCGGCAGCTTTTCTACTTTGGTCTTTTTAAAAAGCTGTTCTGCTTTTTTCAGGTCTGTTCCTTCCGGTGCCGTATAGAGGTTTTCTTTGGTCATCACTTC
>CAYPBW010000200.1:0-4609 GCA_964409055.1 uncultured Chitinophaga sp.
ATATATTTTTACATCCCAAATCATGTGTAAGTAGTTGACTTCCATGGGTTTTCATTTTTTCTCACAATGAGAGCCTGTGAGTGATTTGTATGTCCTCAACGTTGTAAAACCGGTATTACGCATATGTCTTCAACAAAAGTGAACTCAAGAGTGGATTTCGGTAAAATCAAGCACCTGGCTGAAACCCCCGATCTTCTTGAAGTACAGATCCAGTCATTCAAAGAATTTTTCCAGTTAGAAACTACACCGGACAAACGTAACATCGAAGGTTTGTTCCGTGTGTTTAAAGAGAATTTTCCGATCACTGATACCCGGAATATATTCGTTTTGGAGTTCCTGGATTACTTTATTGATCCTCCCCGCTACACCATTGAAGAGTGTATGGAGAGAGGATTGACCTACGCTGTTCCTCTTAAGGCCAAACTTCGTTTGAGCTGTAATGACGAGGAACATGTGGACTTCCAGACAATTGTACAGGATGTATTCCTGGGTAATATTCCTTACATGACTCCCCGTGGTACATTCGTTATCAACGGAGCAGAAAGGGTTGTTGTGTCCCAGTTGCACCGTTCACCGGGTGTATTCTTTGGTCAGTCAGTTCACCCGAACGGAACAAAGATTTACTCAGCAAGGGTTATTCCTTTCAAAGGAGCCTGGATGGAGTTTGCCACAGATATCAACAATGTAATGTACGCTTACATTGACCGTAAGAAAAAATTCCCTGTAACTACATTGTTGCGTTCTATCGGTTACGAAACAGACAAGGATATCCTTGAACTGTTTGGTATGGCTGATGAAGTAAAAACAGATAAAAAGACCCTGG
Organism: uncultured Chitinophaga sp.; assembly: GCA_964409055.1. Classification (GTDB taxonomy): domain Bacteria; phylum Bacteroidota; class Bacteroidia; order Chitinophagales; family Chitinophagaceae; genus JJ008. The sequence continues at coordinate 824 of CAYPBW010000200.1, forward strand.
GCAAATATGTTGGAAAACGTCTTGCTGCAAGGGTATTGAGAACATGGGTGGAAGACTTCGTAGATGAGGATACCGGTGAGGTGGTTTCTATTGAAAGGAATGAGATTGTAATGGAAAGGGATACAGTACTGGATGAAGATGCCATCAACACCATTGCTGAAATGGATGTGAAGAGTGTGTTTATTCAGCGGGAAGATGTAGGTGGTGATTATGCCATTATCTATAATACCCTGAATAAGGATACTTCCAACAGTGAACTGGAGGCCGTGCAATTCATCTATCGCCAGTTGCGTGGTGCTGATGCCCCCGATAATGAAACTGCCCGTGGTATCATCGACAAATTGTTCTTTAGTGATAAGCGTTACGACCTGGGTGAAGTAGGTCGTTACAAGATCAATCGTAAATTGGGCATTGATCAGCCGCTTGAAAAAAAGACATTAACAAAAGAGGATATCATCCTCATCATTAAATACCTGGTTAAACTTACAAACGGTAAAGCGGAGATCGATGATATTGATCACCTGAGCAACCGCCGTGTTCGTACCGTAGGAGAGCAGTTATATGCTCAGTTTGGTGTGGGTCTTGCCCGTATGGCCAGAACTATCCGTGAAAGGATGAACGTAAGAGATAACGAGGTGTTTACCCCTGTAGATCTGATCAATGCGAGAACACTTTCTTCCGTTATCAATTCATTCTTCGGAACATCACAGTTATCTCAATTCCTTGACCAGACAAACCCCTTGAGTGAGATAACTCACAAACGTCGTATATCCGCACTCGGCCCCGGTGGTCTAAGCCGTGAAAGAGCAGGCTTCGAGGTTCGTGACGTACACTATTCTCACTACGGCCGTTTGTGTACCATTGAAACACCGGAAGGTCCAAACATTGGTTTGATCTCTACTCTGTGTGTACATGCCAAGATCAATGATATGGGCTTTATTGAAACTCCATATCGTAAAGTGGAAAATGGCAAGGTGGATATGAAGAAATTGTCATTCCTGAGTGCAGAAGAAGAAGACCTGGCAAAAATTGCCCAGGCCAACTCCGGATTGAATGAGAAGGGAGAGTTTATAGAAGAAAAAGTGGTCAGTCGTCAGACTGGTGATTTCCCCATACTGGATAAAAATGAAGTGGAATTCATGGATGTGGCGCCTAACCAAATCGTTGGTTTGAGTGCATCTTTGATTCCCTTTCTTGAGCATGATGATGCTAACCGTGCCCTGATGGGATCCAACATGCAACGCCAGGCTGTACCCCTGATTCGTCCTGATGTGCCGATTGTAGGTACCGGATTAGAAGGAAAAGCTGCCCGTGATGCGAGGATTCAAATTCACGCAGAAGGTAATGGTGTGGTTGAATTTGTGGATGCCAATGAAATTCATGTTCGTTATGAAAGAGATGAAGAAGAAAAACTGGTAAGTTTTGAAGACGATCTGAGAGTTTACAGACTCACTAAGTTTATTAAAACAAACCAGGAAACTTGTATCAACCTCAATCCTGCAGTTAAAAAGGGCCAGAAAATTAAGAAAGGAGACTTCCTTACCGAAGGATATGCTACCAAGAATGGTGAACTGGCTCTTGGTAAAAACCTGAAAGTGGCGTTCATGCCATGGAAGGGATACAATTTTGAGGATGCCATTGTAATCAGCGAAAGAGTAGTTAAAGAAGATATGTTCACCTCTGTTCATATTTCAGAGTATGAACTGGAAGTAAGAGATACAAAACTGGGAGAAGAAGAACTTACTCCTGATATTCCCAACGTTTCTGAGGAAGCCACCAAAGACCTTGATGAAAACGGTATCATAAGGATTGGTGCAGCTGTTAAAGAAGGAGATATCCTGATTGGTAAGATTACGCCAAAAGGTGAAAGCGATCCTACACCGGAAGAGAAACTGCTCCGTGCCATCTTTGGTGATAAAGCCGGTGATGCAAAAGATGCTTCACTGAAAGCTCCGAATGGTGTAGAAGGTGTAGTAATTGGTAAAAAATTATTCCAGAGAGCTAAGAAAGACAAGAATGCGAAAGTGAGAGAGAAAGCAGCAATGGAAAAACTGGAGAGAATCCATGAGAAGAATGAGAACGATCTTATGGAAGTGCTGCTGGAAAAGCTTACCACATTGTTGGCAAACCATGTATCTGCTGGTGTTAGCAACAACTTTGGTGAGGTTCAGATTGGTAAAGGTGCCAAGTTCACTGAGAAAAACCTTCGTGGTCTTGATTATGCGAATATCAATCCGTTGGGATGGACTGGTGATAAGAAAGTTGACGATCAGATTAACACCCTGCTCCACAACTATAACATCAAGTTTAATGAGGAGCTAGGTCGTTATAAGAGAGAGAAATTCAATATTTCAATCGGTGATGAATTACCTGCCGGTGTATTGAAATTGGCAAAAGTTTATCTCGCTGTTAAGCGTAAGCTGAAAGTGGGAGATAAGATGGCCGGTCGTCACGGTAACAAAGGTATTGTGGCCAAGATTGTTCGCCAGGAGGATATGCCTTTCCTGGAAGACGGAACACCCGTTGACGTTGTGTTGAACCCATTGGGGGTACCCAGCCGTATGAACCTCGGCCAGATCTACGAAACGATCCTCGGCTGGACCGGTGAAAAATTAGGACTGAAGTTCTCCACACCCATTTTTGATGGTGCGTCTGTTGATGAAATTGCCGATTACTGTAAGCAGGCTAACATACCGATGTATGGTCATACTTACCTGTATGATGGTGAAACAGGGGAGAAATTCCACCAGAAAGCTACAGTCGGTATCATCTATGTTATCAAACTGCATCACATGGTTGATGACAAGATGCATGCCCGTTCAATCGGACCTTACAGCTTAATTACGCAGCAGCCGTTGGGTGGTAAGGCGCAGTTCGGTGGACAGCGTTTCGGTGAGATGGAAGTTTGGGCGCTGGAAGCTTATGGTGCATCCAACATTCTCCAGGAATTATTGACAATTAAATCAGATGATATCATTGGCCGGGCCAAAACCTATGAGGCAATTGTAAAAGGTGAGAATGTGCCGAGAGCAGGTGTACCGGAGTCTTTCAATGTATTGGTGCATGAATTGAGAGGTCTGGGCCTTGACCTGAAGTTTGAATAAAGCTCAGCAGCGAACAGAAAGCTGAAGAGTCCCGATGAAGAGCTTGTCGGGATGCTGACTGTAAGGTCAGCATGCGACGCAACGAAGATGAGTATTGTTGATGTCGCCGGTAACAAAAAACATAAACGACAAACGATAAACGTAACATGGCAATCAGAAAAGAAAATCGTCCCAAAGCGGCTTTTTCACAGATCACCATCGGCCTTGCTTCTCCTGATACAATTTTGGAAAGAAGCTATGGTGAAATTTTAAAGCCTGAAACTATCAACTATCGTACGTACAAGCCTGAAAGAGATGGTTTGTTTTGCGAAAGGATTTTTGGACCGGTTAAAGATTACGAATGTGCTTGCGGAAAGTATAAGCGTATCCGGTACAAAGGCATAGTTTGTGACCGATGCGGTGTGGAGGTAACGGAGAAGAAAGTTCGCCGTGAAAGAATGGGCCATATTAAACTGGTAGTACCTGTTGTTCATATATGGTATTTTAAATCGCTTCCTAATAAAATTGGTTACCTGTTGGGTGTCAGCTCCAAAAAACTGGAGACAATTGTTTATTACGAACGATTTGTAGTCATCCAGCCGGGTATTCGTGTTGATAAAGGACAAAATGTCGGCGACCTGCTGACTGAGGAAGAGTATCTTGACATCCTGGATACTCTGCCAAAAGATAACCAGTACCTGCC
>CAYPBW010000201.1:0-4599 GCA_964409055.1 uncultured Chitinophaga sp.
GCGAAAAATTTAGCCTGAATACATTAACACCGGCTTTAACGAGTTCCAGCAGCTTTTCATAGGTATCGCAGGCGGGACCGACAGTGGCTACAATTTTTGTTCTTTTAAAAGCATGTTTTCGGCCGGCTTCATTATCAAAATCTTTATGGAGATACTTTTCAATATTCTTGCTCATATAATCAGGTGTAAGTATTAAAAAAAGGTCAGCTGGCCAGGATCTTTACAATTTTCATCCACTCATCACTGACTTTACCTTTGTTCTTTACCGCATTTTCAAGCGGCATATAATTCATTTTGTTATTCTGTATGCCAACAAAAATGTTGTGACGTCCTTCTATCAGGCTTTCAACCGCATGATAACCCATGCGGCTGGCTATTAACCTGTCAATGCAACTTGGTGAACCTCCCCGTTGAATATGCCCCAGTATACATACCCTTATTTCAGCTTTGGGAAGATTTTCCTGTAACACTTTTTGTACCTCATTAGCACCTCCAAAGTCATCACCTTCTGCTACTACAATCAGGTTGACCATTTTTTTACGACGTTCTTTTTCCTTCAGGGAAGCAATAATATCATTTATATCCGTCTTGCGTTCCGGAATCAGGATGTTTTCTGCTCCGGTGGCAATGCCACTGTGCAGTGCGATATAACCGGCATCACGGCCCATTACTTCTATAATAAATATTCTATCATGAGCATCCATAGTATCCCTTACCTTATCAATGGCTTCAACAGCTGTATTGACAGCCGTATCAAATCCAATTGTGAAATCAGTTCCCAGGATGTCTTTATCGATAGTACCGGCAATTCCCACACAAGGAATGTCAAATTCCTGGCTGAATTTTACAGCACCCCGGAAAGAACCGTCACCACCAATGATCACTAATCCGTTTATTCCCCGCTTCTTCAGGTTATCATATGCTTTCTTCCGGCCTTCATATTCCATGAATTCTTTGCTACGGGCAGTCTTCAAAATAGTGCCGCCCCGCTGAATGATATTCGCAACTGACCTGGATTCCATTTGATAGATATCGTCTTCAATCAAGCCCTGGTAACCCCTCATAATTCCATGTACCTCAAGGCCATGGTAGAGGCCAGTTCTTACTACAGCACGGATGGCCGCATTCATCCCCGGTGAATCTCCACCGGAAGTCATAACTCCGATTTTACTTACTTTCTTTTCCATTATTTATTATGAACAGCAAAAGTAGGGTTTTGTTCTGATTGTGTCTTTTATACACAACCATTCGTTAGCCTCTGGCAAATATAAACTCTCTGAAACTTGTCATCATTACAGAAAATACCAGCTTTAGGGTATGCCGTTTTCAATATTTGTCAATAGGTTACATAAAAACCAGTATATGATTTTGCGAATAAAGCTGCTAATACTGCTAAGCTTTGGGTCAGTTTTAGTTCATGCCCAAAAGGATCAATGGCTCCGTGCATTCCCAATTACCAGTTATATTGTTGATGGTAACGACACTGTTAAGATTGTACAATTGGAAATGCCGGATGGTATCATATTAAAAGAAAAACAATTAGGAATAGTTCAGGGTATTTATGATACAAAGCATAGTGATACAGTAAGAAAGGGATATGGCCGTTGTCAGTTGATTAAAGGTAACTATTATTACTTTGCCATCACGGGCAATAAGAGCGGAGAGCCTCTGAAGGGAGGAGACCTTATTTATACATTGATGGATAAGTCCAAAATACACTATGGCCAGGCAGCAAAATTGGCGGGACATTTCATTCGATTACAATCTGTGTATGAAGAACCCTTTTATGATCGTTACCTGATTTTCAATACATGGAGCGAAGATGACGAAAAAAAACTCATTGATTCGGTGGTAGCTGACATAAGATTTACCGGTAATTACTTTCTGGAGAATGATTCTTCAATGGATAAGGAAATTACTTTGGGTTTGTTTAAAGGGAAGCGGGTATTATCTGTCATGAAGGAATGCCGGCAAGAAGATGTGGTTGCCTTTCTTGATTACATAATCGCAAGGCCCCGGCTTTATGCAGGCAAAACATGGAAAGTAAGCGAAATATTTGCCACCTGGGTCTCGGAAGGGGCACCAATGGCAGAAAGAATGGATTAATAATTTTAACATTGTTTTTATATCAGGGTTTTATCCGTTTTTGAACCGGGTTATGAATTCTTTGTTATTAATTATTGAAGAATCATAATCAATAAAAAGGAGTTGAAAAATGAATAATCAAGTTTTTTCAAAGAAAATTCAGATTAGTGATGTTTTAAAAAAAGAACTAAATAGCCTGGTAAGTGAGACTGTAGCTATCAATGAAAAACAAATCGAGATCAGGAAAAGAAGCTTTACCGCTTACGAAATGTGGAACAGGCAAAAAAATAGCCGTTCGGCAACAGCTATGATGAGAAGATGGAACCTTAATTAAATAAAAAAGGCTTCGGATGAAGCCTTTTTTATTATGTTCATTATGATTAATATTGATACTTATGAGATTTCTTGTTCTTCTTATTTGTCCTATTTTGTTAACGGCTTATAAACAACAGGTAAAAGGTATACGGGTTGAAATTACCGGTCTTCGGAATAATAACGGTTACGTACTTGTCAGTGTATTCAAAGAGGGAAATGGTTTTCCTGACCAGGCAGAAAAAGCAGTTCGTAAAGCAAAACTGGGTATTAACAACCGAAAAGCAGCTATCGTTTTTAACGATATACAACCCGGACAATATGCCATATCCATACTGCACGATGAGAACGGCGATCAAAAAATGAATACAAACGGTTTAGGTATACCAAAAGAGGGGTATGGCTTCTCCAATAATGTTACAGGTGCATTCGGGCCTCCTTCTTTCAAGAGAGCCAGTTTTAAATTTAACGGTGACTTGTCTGCCGTTACAATAAAAACCAGGTATTAAAAAGCAAAGCCAGTTCATTGAACTGGCTTTGCTTGACTTTGACAAAATTTAGAATTGCTCTAAAACAGAGAACATAAAGTTTCCTTCAATTACTGCATTCTCATCACTGTCGCTTCCGTGAACTGCATTTTCACCCACCGAAGCTGCGTATAATTTTCTAATAGTGCCTTCCTCAGCTTTTGCAGGGTCTGTAGCGCCGATTAATTTGCGGAAGTCCTCTACGGCATTTTCTTTTTCCAAAATCGCCGCAATAATTGGCCCCTGGCACATGAACTCAACCAACTCCTTAAAGAATGGCCTTTCTTTATGTATAGCATAAAATTCAGCCGCTTTTTCAGGAGTAAGCTTGGTCATCTTCAATGCCCTGATGTTGTATCCTTCCTGTAAAATCCTGTCAAGAATAGCCCCGGCATGCCCGTTTTTAAAAGCATCCGGCTTGATCATTGTGAATGTACGATTGCCCATAATTTGTTTTTTCGGCCGCAAAGGTAATGGAAACTTGGACAGTATTCGATAACTATTCTTAATTGTTTATGAATATGATCCGGTAAACCTGCAAATTCGTACAACACCATTTTCTAAACTGCAGATAGCCTATCTTCGCAGCCGTTTTATGAAACCGTTGGAGCAATTATTTCCTCTACTGAAAGAACCTAAAAAAGTGGTGATAACCACCCATCAGAAGCCAGATGCTGATGCAATGGGTTCTTCGCTGGCCTTGCGCCTTTTCCTGGTTGATTTGGGTCACTCTGTTACTGTTATTTCTCCCACCAACTGGGCAGGGTGGGTCGACTGGATGCCGGGTGTGAAAGAAGTTCTGGATTATGAAATGAACAGGCAAAAAGCAAATGCTATTTTGGATGAGGCTGACTGGTTATTCTGTCTTGACTTCAACATCTTTCATCGTACAAAAACAATGACTGATAAGCTGAAAGAGCTTACCTGTACAAAAATACTCATTGACCATCACCAGGAACCCGATGTAGCATCCTTTGATTATGGGAAAAGTGATGTCTCAAAAAGTTCTACCTGTGAAATGATCTATGATTTTATTACTGAATCAGGCTATGGCAATAAGATCAATGAAGAAATAAGTGAGTGCCTGTATGCAGGTATTGTTGGGGATACCGGCTCTTTTCGTTTTTCGTCTGCCCACCAGGGTGTACATAAACTGGTAGCGGATCTTAAATCCAAAGGCTTAAATCATGGACCGGTTCATGACAGGTTGTTTGATAATTTTTTAGAAAACCGTCTCCGTTTTGTCGGTCATGCGCTCTTGCACAGAATGGAAGTATTCTATGAATATAATACCGTACTGATTGCCATTCCCAAAAGCGACCTGATTAAATACCAGATAAAAACCGGAGATACAGAAGGATTGGTCAACTTTCCACAAAGTATCCAGGGAATAAAATTGGTGGCGCTGGTTATTGACAGGGATGAAGAACGAAAATGGAGTTTCAGAAGCAAGGGTGATTTTGACTGCAATACTTTTGCAAGAAAGTATTTTGAAGGAGGGGGGCATTATAATGCAGCCGGTGGTCGCAGTAGTGATTCACTGGAAAAGACCGTACAACATTTCATGGAGGCTTTGAAGGAAAATGAAAATATTTTACAATAAAAGATAAATACAATCAGAAAGATGAAGACAGGAATTTCAATTGTTGTTTTAATTTCCGTATTAATTGCAGGG
>CAYPBW010000202.1:0-4499 GCA_964409055.1 uncultured Chitinophaga sp.
GGGTCTACCGGTTACCAATAAACTGAAAAGAAAAGGGTTACTCAAAGAGTACCCCTTCTGAAATGTGACCCGAATAATTTCCGGAATGCTGTTCTATTTTAATTGCTTCAATAACTCGTCAATAGCTTTTTCTAATTGAGGGTCCTTTCCGCTTAGTTTATCATCAAAGCTGTTGATAACCAAAATATCCGGCTGCACACCCGTCATTTCCAGGTCTTTTCCTTCCAGTGAATAGCAACCCCAGGCCGGCATACGAACAGATGAACCATCTACCAGCCCGATTCCGCTGGTAAAAATGATCCAGCGATAGGTTTCATTACCAATGATCTTCCCCAATTTCAATGCCTTGAAGCCCTGTGAAGTCATTTCTGCATCACTTAATGATTGCTCGTTAATCAGCAATACAATGGGTTTGTCTGCCGGTGCAAAATTTGACTGCGGAGTCAAAGCTCCTTCCCTGTATTTCCAGCGTAAATAAGTTTTTTGAGACAAGAATTTCAATACTTCATCATGCACATTGCCACCTGTATTGTACCGGAGATCGAATATCAGCGCATCCTTTTTGTTCAGCTCCTGGGTCATGTCAATGATGAACTGCTCCAGTTCACCCTGTCCCATATTCTTCATATAGCCATAAGCGATCCTTCCTTTGCTTTTCTCATCCACTCTTTTCTGGTTGGCGTCAATCCATTCATCATACAAATTATTGAACATGGTAGCCTGCGGATGAATCTTTACATTGATTGGCTGTCCATTGCGGTTAAAAGTCAGGCGAAGCTCCCTGTCCCTCGATGGCAAAGTGAAATAGTAGTTCCTGTCCTTGTTTTTATCTACCTGTTCATCATTTACTTTCACCAGCACATCGCCGGGTTTTATATCAACTGCCCTTCTGTCTGCTACTGACCGACGGACCACATATTTCACTTTATAAGGATCATCATTTTCAAACAGGATACCTGTTTCCATGGTTTGATTTTGCAACGGAACATTTTCGTCATCGCCAAATGTGCCAAAACCCTGGTGCGAAGAATTGAGCTCTCCCAGCATATCATTCAGCAAGGTTCTCAGGTCTGCCCGGTTGTTGAGATGAGGGAGAAACTGTTTGTAGTATTCCTTTGTTTTTCTCCAATCATTGCCATGGAATTTCTCATCGTAATACCCTTCTTCCATACCCGCCCAGGCTTCATAAAACATCTGGTTAAACTCTTCAGCAAGGTTTCTTCTGAAGGTGTAACTGATGGCAACCGGATCAGCTTTGTTAGCATCCAAATTCAGCTTGTTGAGTGTACTGTTGAATAGTACATATAACTTATCACTCACCTCCACTATATCAAAACCAAAACTATTATCTGTACCTGCTATCTTTTCTGTTTTGTTTTGTTCAAATGGTTCAATGACTGTTTTCCAAAGTGCATTCCGGCCTTCACCATGATTACTTGTGTACAATACGGTTGTTTTTTCTCCTTTCTGGTAAACTGCTTGTAAGAACTGTGCCCCTAATGAAGGACTGATCTGCTCCAGCCGCTCCATTATCAGGTCCATATCAATGGTAATTGCTTTGAGGGAATCCGTATTATTATTTGCTTTCTTAGCAGTATCCTTCTTCTCTTCCTTAAACAGCTCATTGTATTTATCTATCCGGTAAGGCTCATCCAGTTTTTCCAAAGCCACCCGGTACACTTTTGCATTGGCCATGCCAAAAGGATAGGAAGGCTTCAGCCGCTGTGAAGTGAAGTAAATATATTTTCCATCAGGTGACCAGATGGGGCCGCTTTCAGTTACGCCGGTATTGGTAAGGTTGGTGGTTTTATTGTTTTTAATATGGTGAATGAAAATATCTTCTTCAAAGTTTCTTTTGGCGGTGAACAACACATATTCATCATTGGGAGAGAAGCCGGGATCACTGTTCTGAAAAGCCCATAACTCATCTTTTACAATGGTTTTGCTTTGCAGGGTCTTCAGGTCAAGCAATCTTACTTCATCCCTGCCACTCAGGTAAACAGCCTGTGTCCTTTTTTTATTGAAAACAATATTCCGGTTATTTCGCTTGTCGTTTGTCAACTGCTTTGGTGCCGCAACACTGTCAGCCCTTATCGTATATAGATTGACATATCCATCCCATGTCTGGCTGAAGAGGATTGTTTTATTATCACTCATCCATTTTACCTCTCTCACTCTCTCTGCACTTCCCCGGTTGATCTGCTGCACAAATTTTCCTTCAATGTCGCTTACAAACAATTCACCTCTTGAAACAAAAACCAGTTTCTTGCCATCAGGCGATACATCATAGGCCGCAATATTACCCTTCACATCATAATCTTTTTCCTTTGGCAGTATATTGTTTCGAACAATAGAGATACTCAATTTTTTTTCATCGCCTGTCTTCACATCATACATCCATAGCCGGTAATCTTTTTCAAACACCACTTTACCCCCATTCGCATTTACCTGCGGTGTTTTAATGGAAGAAGTAAAACGGGTGCATCTTCTTTTATCGCCGTTTACCAGTACATACAAATTATACTCCCCGTTGCCTTCATCAGAAATGTAATAAACATTGCCGCTCTTGTCGATCGTTGCACCAAAATCCTTTCCTTCCCAGTTAGTGTACTTCTTATGCTGTTTTGTTTTCAGGTTGTACGACTGAATATCGGGATTAAAAGGTCCCTTATACCTTTTGCGCTGCACCTGGTTGCTGCTCTCCCAGGTATCATTAAAAAATATTTCACCGCTGGTGGGATGCTCCACCAGGTTATGATCATACTGAAAGAAATAATTACCAAAAACCCGTTGCGGCGTACCGCCTGTTGCTTCTACTTTATAACCGGCAACTTGTCCCATCCGGTTACTGTTAAAATAAACCGCCTTTGAATCCCAGCTCCAGCTGGTTACTTCATCATTGCTGCTATGCCAGGTGATTTGCTTTACTTCACCCCCGTTGACAGGAATAATAAATACATCCGCATTGCCAAATTGCCTGCCGGTGAAGGCAATCCATTTGCCATCCGGCGATACCCTTGGCGAGGTTTCATATCCCTGCATTGCGGTGAGACGGGTGGCCTGCCCGTTGTTTACATCGGCCTTCCACAAATCGCCTTCAAAGGCAAAGATGATGGTATTACCATCGGGTGTGAGTGTGGGATGAGATAGAAAATAGGCCTGGTCCTGTGAAAATGATTGTACTGAAAATACCAGGGCAATAAATGAGAAAAGCTTACGCATAAAAAATAGTTTTGGGATTTCAAGGTACACCCAAAACCATTTCAAAATTTACCACTTATAAAAATCAACGGGCCATTTTATACTCATTTCGCAATATCCATTTCTCTTCTCCCTCGAACTTTACTTCTTTTCTTATGCTAAAGCTTTTTTTCCCTGCCTCATAAATGAGGCGTATCTGTGCTTTCCGGCTTTCATTACCATCCACTCCGTTTTTCTCTGTAATGACCTTTAGTAAACCCTCTATCTTTTCTTTAACAATGACCGTTCCGTCATCAATCATTTTACCATCCCTGCTGATGACAAGGGTGTCGTTTCCATTTGCCTTTGGCTCATCAGGGTATTCATAGGCAAGCACTAGTTGTTGCGGGTTTGCATTCACTGGGCTCAGTGTAATGTTGCAGGGCATTGTGTATGGCTTACCGCTGGTATAATCGAGATAGGTGAGGGTCCCCTTCCATTTTCCAAAAGCTGGTTTAAAATCCTTTACCGATACCGATACTGCCAAAAAAACCGGGAAGAGAAGCACAGTAAGAAATTTCATAATGACTTTTTGAGACAAACAATAAAGCCGGCGAATAGTTCGCCGGCTTTAAACCAATTCAACCCTTATAAGCTATACCACTACATTAATCATTTTATTCTTTACATAAATGATCTTTTTCGGCTGTTTTCCTTCCAGCCATTTTTGCACGGTGGCATCCTGCAATACCAGTGCTTCTACCTGCTCCTGGGTAGCATCGAGGGCAAGGGTAAGTTCTGCCCTTGTCTTACCATTAATGGCAACGGGGTAGGCTTTGGAAGTTTCCTTTACATATTTCTCTTCAAACACCGGGTAAGCAGCATCCAGCACACTGCCGGCATGACCCAGCAAATTCCAGAGTTCTTCTGCTATATGCGGTGCATAAGGAGCCAGCAGGATCAGCAGCGGTTCGAGGATTTTTCGCTTATGACATTTAAGATCGGTGAGTTCATTGGTGGCGATCATGAAACTGCTGACGCCTGTATTGAAACTAAAGCGTTCGGTATCCTGTTCGATTTTACGGATGGCATTGTGCAGCACTTTCAGTTCTGCGGCGGTGGGGGCCTCTCCCCCCGCCCTCTCCGAAGGAGAGGGAGCCAGATCCGGCCATAAAGTGCCTTTTTCTTCATTAATAAACAAACGCCAGAATTTTTTCAGGAAACGGTGTACCCCTTCAATTCCTTTGGTATCCCATGGTTTACTCATTTCCACCGGGCCGAGAAACATCTCGTACATACGGAAGGTGTCGGCGCCGTAT
>CAYPBW010000203.1:0-4442 GCA_964409055.1 uncultured Chitinophaga sp.
GGGCAATTGCCAATAATTTCTACAAGGCAGGTTCCTTTATGCAGTTGCTGATATTTGAATGCATTTTGCAATGCCTTTTTTGTTCTGCGAACACCATTGGCACTGTTTACTGCCTGTCTGGTTACATAAAAAGCTCCCGGCAGGTTGGCCATTAATTCTGATACTTTGATAGGGGCTCCATAATAACTCACATCTCTTCCATCAGGACTGGTAGTGGTGTGCATGCCCGCCAGAGTGGTCGGCGCCATTTGCCCGCTGGTCATTCCGTACACTGCATTATTCATGAAGACGATCAAAATATTTTCACCGCGGTTGATGGCATGCAGTGTTTCGGCAATACCAATGGCTGCCAGATCACCATCGCCCTGGTAAGTGAAAACATATTTATCCGGCATCAGTTTTTTTATACCTGTTGCCACCGCACAGGCACGGCCGTGTGCTGCCTCCTGCATGTCAATGTCCATATAATCATACGCAAAGACAGAACAGCCTACCGGTGCAATGCCAATGGTTTGTTCCTGTATATCCATTTCTTCCACCACTTCCATGATGAGTTTGTGTACGAGACTATGGGCACAGCCCGGGCAGTAGTGCATACTTACATCCACCATGGTGTGCGGTTTGTGATACACCACTTCGTATTCTTCCTCATCGTGGCAGGCTGGTGTTACCACATCCAGCGCTGTATCGGGTAATACATGTTCTTCAGTTGGCATGATGATACTGTATTAAAGTTTCTAAATGATGTACAATGTCTTCCGGAGTGGGTACCATTCCGCCCATTCTTCCGTAGTACTCAACCGGAACTTTTCCTTCCACCGCCAGTTTCACATCTTCTACCATTTGCCCGCTGTTGAGTTCGACACTCAGCATGAGTTTCACCTGTGATGAGAGCTCTTTCAGTCGCTGGTAAGGGTAGGGGTATAAGGTGATGGGGCGGAACAATCCTACTTTGATACCTTTTTCTTTGGCAATGTCCATTGCCTTCTGGCAGATACGGGCACTGAGTCCGTAGGCTACAAAAAGAAATTCGGCATCGGTTGTATTTATTTCTTCGAACCTCACTTCATTTTCCCGGATGCGTTTGAATTTTTCTTCCAATTTCAGGTTATGTTGTTCCATTCTTTCCGGCTGAATGAAGAGAGAAGTGATATAATTTCTGTTACGGGTCTTGGGTTTACCGGTAGTGGCCCATGATTTATCAATATTCGGTTTGGTATAAGGTTTAAACTCTACTTTTTCCATCATCTGGCCGATAGCACCATCAGAGAGCATCATTACCGGGTTACGGTATTTATCTGCCAGGTCAAATCCGAGGTAAACAAAATCAGCCATTTCCTGTACAGAGGCAGGCGCCAGTACGATCATTTTATAATCTCCATGACCACCTCCTTTTGTTGCCTGGAAATAATCACCCTGCCCGGGTTGAATGGTTCCGAGCCCGGGGCCTGCCCTGTTGACATTTACAATTAAACATGGCAACTCTGCACCGGCGATATAAGAAATTCCTTCTTGCATTAAACTGATACCTGGTGAAGAGGAACTTGTCATGGTCCGAAAGCCTGCACCGGCGGCGCCATAAACCATATTGATAGAAGCTACTTCACTTTCTGCCTGCAGTACAATGCGATTGTGCTTGGGCATTTCTCTTGCCAGGTATTCCAGTACTTCTGATTGCGGGGTGATAGGATAGCCGAAGTAAGCATCGCAGCCGGCCAGAATGGCGGCTTCTGCCATGGCTTCGTTACCCTTCATGAGTTTGGTTTCCGTCATAACAAATTATTTTGAAGGAATAATCATTGTTTGCAGTTGCTCTTTGATATTCTCCGGTGTGATGTCAACCGGTTTTTTCTTTGGGTGGGTTCTGTATACTGTTATGACTGCATCGGGACAAACCAATGCACAGTTGACACAGCCGGTACACACATCATTATTGGCAATGATGTAACGATATCCTTTGATGTTGATTGTATCGGAAAGAGTCAATGCATGTTCTTTACAGGCCGTAGTGCAGAGTTCGCATCCTTTGCATCGCTGAACATCAATTTCAACCCTTCCTTTGACTTTTCTTTCCTTCGCCGAAGCGGTTTTGTTGGTATTGTCTTCCATTGTCCGGGTTTTAGGCTATAACAAATGTCCAAATAAGCCTGCCTGAATCACAGTTGCCCCGTCATAGCCGGGTATGATTTATGTCAGTTTTTCATTGGGAAAACAGGGGTTTAGTCCTCTATTGTGAGACTTGTCACTTTCATCTCCCGGCCCCTGAGGATCTTTAAGGAAAAGCCCCGGCAGCGGGGGCAGGGATAGCCAAAGGCGGGCAGGTGAAAAATATTGTTGCAATCAGCACATTGTGCTTCTCCGGGAATGATCCCTATATTCAGTTCAGCATTTTGTAAAACAGTATCGTCTTTGACAGCACTAAAAGCAAATTTTAGTGAATCGATTTCGATACTGCTCAGTTCTCCCACCTGTATGTTTATGCCGGTGACGATGCCATCCGGTGGCGCCGCTTTTACAGCAATCGCAAGAATAGACTGTGCTATGGAGAGTTCATGCATAGTGAGTAAGATAGATTTATGCAGCACCGGTTTGATTATCGGTGGCCGATTTATTCTCTTCTTCTTTTTTTGCTGCAGCCAGCTTATCGGCTGCCGCTTTTTCAGCAGCTTTCTTTTTCTTTTCAGCTGCATAGGCCTCCCGGCTTTGCAGCGCTTCCGCATATAATTTATTCCAGCCGTTATTAATATTCTCTGCTTTCAATGCACAGGGGGCTGGTTCTGCCGTTTGAAAAATGGCACCTTCTTTTGGGCAGGCACGGACACATTCACCGCAATAGATACAAACAGCCCTGTTGAAATGATAGGTTTGTTTGCCTTCCATGTCCTGCGAGAAAACAATAGCACCAGGCGGGCACACCATTTCGCAGCGGCGGCACCAGATACAAAGGGTTTCATCGAAGCCGATGAGTCCGCGGTAATCATCGGGTATAAATGTTTTTTCAAACGGGTATTTGGTGGTGACCGGTTTTTTAAATATGTTACCTATTGTTTTCAAAAATGTTTTCATCATTCAAGTTTTATCTGGCTGTACAGGAAAGACAAGGATCATAAGAAGCAATAATGGCCGGGGCTGAACCATATTCATTGCCGGTAAATGCTTCTGCCATAGCGGCCACATTGGAGAATGTCGGCGCTTTTATCTTTAATCTTTCCAGTACCTGTGTCTTGTTTCCCTTGGCATAATAGAACAACTCACCTCTTGGTGCTTCGAGCCTTACGGTTGCTTCGCCATCAGGAAATGCTTTTGTTTCGGTGATGAGCGGAGTTTCCGGTAAGCCATTAATAATATTTTCAATGATGCGGATGGAAACATATAGTTCTCTCAGCCGAACCAGGTTTCTTGCATACACATCACCTGATGTTTCTGTGATCATTTCATAGCCTACTTCTTTCCAGGGCAGCAGATCTTCGGTTTCATTGCGCACATCCACGGCTAATCCTGCGGCTCTTGCAAATGGTCCTACTACATTCAGCCGCATGGCGTCTTCTTTGGTAATGGCGCCTGCACCTTTGTTCTTTAAGGATAGTGTCCAGTTGTTTTTGTAGATGTTCATCAGTTCATCGAGTTGCGGAACAAATTTTTTCAGCCTTTCGGTTATTGATTGAGCCACCTGTGGTTTCAAATCCCTGGCCACACCACCTACAATGGAGAAGTCATACTGAATGCGGTTGCCACAAACAGCCTCCAGTAATTCCATAGAGAACTCACGGTACTGCATCGTCTTCATGAACAGCGCTTCGAAACCGGAGTTTTCTGCCACATGGCTTAAGCAAAGTAAGTGTGAGTGAATGCGGTCGAGCTCGATGACCAGCATCCGTAAGTATTTTGCTCTTTTGGGTATTTCTATCTTCACTAGTTTTTCTGCCACCTGCGAATAGGCAGTGGTGTGTGAAATAGAACAGAGTCCGCAAACCCTGCCTACTACAAAACTTACCTGCCTGAATTTGAATTTGGAGCAACAGGCCTGCTCAATACCCCTGTGTACATAATAGACATTGGCATCTGTCTTCACTATTTTTTCATTCTCTGTAGTGAATTTAAAATGCAGGGGTTCCAGCAAGGAGATATGCTGGGCGCCTATTGGTATTTCGTATTGCTTTGCCATGATTATTTCTTTTTACGCAGCGGACCACTTTCAAAATCAGGTTCAAGCACAAATCCTTTTGCTGTGTTTTCAATGTCAATATTCATCAGGTCCGCCAGTTCTGCTTCTGCCACCCAGGCGGATACCACAATGTCTTTAATGCTCGGAATTTTCTCTGCCGGATCAATCAGTGTAAAGAAACAGGTGGTTTCACAGGGGAAAGCATAATCGCTGAAGAACCATTGCAGTTCTATTTTGTCGCCCACCTCTACTGCATTCATCACCATGAAGTGATGCA
>CAYPBW010000204.1:0-4385 GCA_964409055.1 uncultured Chitinophaga sp.
TGTTGCTGTCCTTTCAGTGTGCCATCCCATTTATCCCGCCAGTTTTGGCTCTGGAAAACTAATTGGCCCCAGCGATTGTACACCCTGAACTCAAGATTGTCTGCTTTTAATGCATTGTGCGGCCAGAAAAAGTCATTACGGCCATCATTATTGGGTGTAAAAGCGGTGGGAACAGCAATACGGCAATGGTCCAGTACCGTTAGTGTTTTTTTCATGCTGTCAGCGCAACGCAGGCTGTTGTTGTAGGCAACCAGTTTTACCGTATAATAGGCTTCCCGGTTTAATATAGGGAATTGTACCGGCAACGGGTCTCTTACTGTACTGGTGGCAATCACATCAAAATCCCATCTCCAGGCATCAACATTGCCCCGGCTGTTATTAATAACGGCGAGTTTGTCCTCGGGACATATAAAAGAGTCCATCGTAAAGTCAGCTTTTACCTCATTGTCCAGAATAATTGTGGTGGAAGCAGTATCTGTACAGGTTCCGTTGCTTACAATCAGTTGCACATTGTTGGTGCTGAATGCCGGGAAAATAATGGTATGGGTTTGCGATAATACCGGCGGATTACTGTTGAAGGTCCAGCTCCAGAAGTTTACGTCATGGGCGCCGTTGTGAGAAAAAGTCAATGTATCCCGTTGGCAACCGAACCTCGAGGTGAAATTAAATTCAGCATTCACTGTGTCAGCTGTATTGAAAGGAAGTGATTGAACCGGGGTTTCCTGCCCGCACTCATCAATCAATACGGTTCCGTCATTGCCTGCTTTCAGGTTTAGTGTATAGGTGCCTCTTGTATAAATAGGTGCAGCAAATCTTACTACCACATAATCTGTTTTTCCATTTATACAATTACCTGCGGCGCTTACAACAGTAACAGGCGCAGGTCCGGTTACACTAAAGTCGCTCCCATTGGGGGCAATACTGGCACAACTGATCTTCTTAGGGAAATAAACTTTTACTGAATCAGAAGTGCAGGGTACTTTACCAATGCTGTCTGCAAAGATGGGTTGTGGTGCAGCATATGTAAAGCTTACCCTGTTGCCTGTTGCAATTCCTGTTCCGCATAAATCCAGCAAAGTGTTTGCATCAGTACCATTATTAATCACCAGGTCGTAGCTGCCATTGGGTAATGCAGCGGCCAGTGTAAGTGTTATTTCTTCAAAATCGAAACCGGAAGAGCAGGTGGTAGTAGCAGCGGCTGTTACAGTTGTGGCAGCAGGTAATAAGCTAAACTCACTTCCGGATGCCGTTAATGAATTACAGCGAAATTTTTTGTTCAGTTTGAGGGTAATGGATCTTCCGTCGCAGTCCGGTTTGGCGCTTAGCATATCCGGTACTTTCGGGTCGGTAATAACGGCAGTGCCACCACCAAAAGCCAGTGTATAGCCACTTTGCGTATCCGTATAATGGCTGATCATTAAGATGTATTCATGGCCTTGTATCAGTACCGGCATTTGTGCAAATGTGGGAAGGTTATCACTGGGTACAGAGGCACATTGAATAAAGTTGACACCAGAGGCTGAGGCACCGGTGGCGCCGTAAGAACCTGACCAGTTACCCGTCACGATGATGGTCCTGTCTGTAAAGATGGCATCGGGAGTTTTGCCGGTGATATCATAAAGCTGCCAGTCGTAATCTTCATTGGCAGCCAATGGTGTGATGACAAAACCCAATGTGCCACCAACATAGCAGGTGAATTTGTAAAAAAATGGATTCTTATTTTCATAATTGGCGCCATCGCCTGTGCAACCGGGAACAAACAGGCTGGTTGTGCTGCAAAGGGGTACAGTGGCTTGTGTAAATGTGGTTGTGCCGCAAACCGGAAAAGCGGTAGAAGGGGTTTGCCCTAAAGTAGTACAGGGTTGGGCATAAGCAGTAATAACCGTCAAGGTCATTAAAATCAGCAGTATTGTTAATTTCCTTCTCACAAATATTTTCATGGCCAGGTCAGCTGTTTAGTCTTGCTAAGGATTATGCAAGCTTGTATAATTTGCCCGGTAAAGATAGTACCACATTTTGTAATTCTAAGCTGAGAATGGCAGCCGCAATGGCACTGCTGCTGATGCCGCTCAGGATATTGATCTCGTCAATATGTACACTGTCTTTTTCTTTTAATATGTCAACGATTGTTTTCTCATCTTTACTGAGTTCAATAAATATTTCCCGCTGAACTTTTCTTTCTTTCTTTTTCCTGTCCTGCTGCCAGCCCATCAGCTGCAATAACTCTGAAGTGTCAGTTAATAAAATGGCTTTATTGTTTTTGATCAGGTAATTACAACCGGCACTTTTACTGTCAGTTATTTTTCCGGGAATGGCAAAAACGTCTTTGTTGTAACTGTTGGCCAGTTCTGCTGTGATCATACTGCCGCCTTTAATACCCGTTTCAATTACGATAGTGGCATCGTTCATGCCGGCAACGATGCGGTTTCTTGTCGGAAAGTTATGTTTATCAGGTTTTGATTTACTTCTGAATTCAGTCAGGAGTCCCCCGTTATTTTTCACCATGTCTTTGGCCAGGCTGGTATGGTCGGGCGGATAAACCTGGTCCAGCCCATGCGCCAGTACGCCAATCGTGGGCAGATTATTTTTTAAAGCAGCTTTATGTGCAATAGCATCAACTCCGTAAGCTAAGCCGCTGACGATGGTAACATTTTCTTCTGCCAGTTCTTTTACTATTTTTTCTGTTACCTGTCTTGCATACTCCGTATGACTGCGGGTGCCGATAATGGCTATGATCCGGGAAGTATTCAGGTCAGCTTCACCTTTGTAATATAAAATAGTGGGAGAGTCGTAACAGTTCAGCAAACGCTGCGGGTAGCCGGGGTCAGAAATGAAAAGCGGTTTGATTTTATATTTCTCGATAAATTTTATTTCTTCTTCAGCAACGCCAAAGTCCTTAAACGAGGTGATAGATGCTGCCCTCACAGGACCGATGCCTTCAATGTTTTCGAGAAATGATTTTTTGGCGTGAAAGATTTCTTCAGCCTCGCAATGCTGCAATAAAATTTTTGCCTGAACAGGGCCAATGTTAGGCACAAGGGATAAGGCGATCTGGTAAAGCAGGTCAGGTTTCATGGTTTCAGTCGTAACATTCAAATATAAGTTGAACGGCTGATAACTACTGACTGATGACTTTCATTTCTGTACGGCGGTTTACAGCTCTTCCTTCTTCCGTTTTGTTATCAGCTACGGGTTTTATTTCTCCATAACCCTTGGCTATTAGTCTTGCTGCAGGAATGTTTTTTTCTAAAAGATAGTTGACCACTGATTTAGCCCGGTTATTACTCAACGTGAGATTATCAGAAGGTTTGCCCACATTATCGGTATGGCCGCTGATTTCGATTTTTAAGGAAGGATTTTCCAGTAATAACTGAACCAGTTTATCCAGTTCTACCTGCGATTCGGGTTTCAGGTCAAACTTATTAACGTCAAAAAACACATTTTTTAGAATGATGCTTGCATTTACCTCGATTGGCTGTAAAGCAATGTTCTTTTCATAAGTTGAATCCGGCGAAAGGCCTGCCATCAGGAAATTGTCTGAATAAAACAGGTAACCTTTTTGATTGACACTAAACGCATAATCTTTGCCTACCGGCAAGGTCATGAAGTAATATCCATTTTTATCTGTTGCAACAAGATTGATGGTTTGTTTTGTGGCAAGATCAGTAAGTTCAACAAGAGAAAGTAAGCCGGCCCCGGTCTTTCTATCTGTTACTCTTCCTTTTACCCACAATGTTTTTACAGGCCTGATATCCTGTCTTAATTCAAAACTGTAAATATCCAGCCCTCCTTTGGAATCACTTCTGTCGCTGGCATAGTAAGCTGTCTTTCCATCGGCTGTGATAAATAATGTTCCTTCATCATCAATTGTATTGATGGGATAACCCAGGTTCATCGGTTTACTCCAGCTGCCACCAAACCCTTTGCGGGCTACAAACAGATCATTACCACCATATCCCTGCCAGCCGTTGGAAGTGAAGTAAAGCGTTTGATTGTCTGCATGAATGAAAGGGCACTGGTCATCACCTGCCGTATTGATGCCGGCACCCAGGTTTTCCGGTTCACTCCAGCGGCCATTCGGAAGTAAGCGACAAACATAAATGTCAATGCCGCCAAATCCGCCGAAGCGGCGGCTGGCAAAGTAGAGATCTTTTTTATCTGGCGAAAGGCAAGGCTGTGAATCCCATTGTTCAGAATTAACTGTTGCTCCCAGGTTTTCAGCAGTAGTCCAGCCCAAAGGTGTTTTATAAGATATATATAGATCATAATTTCCAAACCCGTCCCTTCTGTTATTGGCAGTAAAAACCATCCAGTCCCCGTCTGCAGAAATTTTTTGTGCGGCTTCGCTTTGTGGCGTATTTACATTTCCATCCAATGGTCTGGCA
>CAYPBW010000205.1:0-4385 GCA_964409055.1 uncultured Chitinophaga sp.
ACAGTTAAGTTTATTACCACAGATTGCTCAGCTATTCTTTCACCGATCACACAGTATTTTCTGTGTATTAATCAGTGTAATCTGTGGTAAAATTTCTTTCCTCCGGACTACTGACTCCCGACTATCGACTCCCGACCCAAGACTCCCAACTTTCCTCCCGCATCCCTACCTTTGCCGGACATCCGTTAGTAAATATTTATTAACTGATGAACCTGTAAACGTATAAACCGAAAATTGCTATGCCTGCTAAAAAAATTGCTGAACTACTTGGCGATAAAGCTGAGTATTTACTTAATCACCAGTCGAAAACTATTTCAAAAGATCAGCTGCACCTGCCCGGGCCTGATTTTGTAGACCGGATTTTTGCTGCCAGTGACCGTAACCCCCAGGTACTGCGTAACCTGCAAGCTATGTATGGTACGGGCCGCCTCGCCAACAGTGGTTATCTTTCCATCCTCCCCGTTGACCAGGGTATTGAACACAGTGGCGGCGCTTCTTTTGCCAAAAACCCGATTTACTTCGATCCCGAGAACATAGTCAAACTCGCTATTGAAGGCGGTTGCAATGCCGTGGCCACAACATTTGGAGGTCTTGGTTTTTTATCCCGTAAGTATGCACATAAGATTCCTTTCATCGTTAAGATCAATCACAACGAATTCCTTACTTATCCTAATAAATTCGACCAGGTAATGTTTGCTTCCATCAAATCCAGCTGGAATCTTGGCGCTGCTGCTGTGGGTGCCACGATATATTTTGGCAGTGATGAAGCCACCCGCCAGATACAGGAAGTAAGCAAGGCCTTTGAAATGGCACATGAATTAGGCATGGCCACTATTCTTTGGTGCTATTTGCGCAACCCGGCTTTCAAAACAAAGGAAAAAGATTACCATGTGTCGGCTGACCTTACCGGCCAGGCCAATCATCTTGGTGTTACCATCGAAGCAGATATCATCAAACAAAAACTGCCGGAGAACAATGGCGGTTACCTGGCGCTGAATACCAAAGAATCTGCCTACGGCAAAAATGATAAACGCATTTACGATGAACTCACTACCGATCACCCCATCGATCTGTGCCGCTACCAGGTAGCCAACTGCTATATGGGCCGTGCCGGTTTGATCAATTCAGGCGGAGCTTCTTCCGGTGCCAGCGATATGGCAGAAGCAGTAACTACTGCCGTAGTGAACAAACGGGCCGGTGGTATGGGGCTGATCAGCGGCCGTAAAGCTTTTCAGCGTCCGATGAAGGAAGGTGTGGAAATACTGAATGCCATACAGGATGTTTACCTCGATAAAGAAGTGACGATCGCTTAATAAAAAGAGGCTGTCTGAAAAGTTGTTTTGATTGTCATATTGAGCCTGTCGAAATATGGCAATCAAAACAATCGCCTTCGACAAGCTAGGGCTGACATCCCGTTTCAGACAGCCCCTCTTTTATATGTAATTAATAAATAAGGTCAATTTTTAATCTCATTCCCCCCACGGTCCACATTTATATACTTTTTGTCTTTTTTAATCCTTATCTCATTAGCATTATTTTTGATCCACACTATTTCTTCATACAGAAAATCAACAATGGTTTCGTTTAATTTATTAATAACTCCCCATTTGCCGTTCTTCTTTGCGGCAGCATAGCCTTCTTCAAAATATTTGGCATCCTCATATTGCAAAGCAATTACTTCATTGCCTTTCGAATCAATAAAGCCCCATTTGCCATTTAATTTTACAGAAGCAAGGCCATCGGAAAATATATTGGCATCTTCATATTTCATTGGTATCACCATTTTAGTGGTTTTATCAATGAATCCTGTTTTTCCATTCAATACCAGTTTACAAAATCCTTCCCGGAATCCGCTTACCTCATCATATTTGACAGGCACTGCCACCTTACCGGTGGAATCAAGCAGGCCGTAACGCTGTTTTTTGCCATCCCATGTTTCGAGAGGTGCATACCCCTCTTCAAACCTGACAGCTATCAAAAAACCGCTGTAGGCAAATGCTGTCAGTGCTTTTCCTGCCGCATTGAATATGGCAAACTTGCCGGAGGGGCTGGCATCCATATTGGAGAATTTATGACCAATGTTCAGCGCAAACAAATTATAACCTAGGCATTTCGCCTTGTCGTACTTCACCGGGTGTATCAGTTTTCCTTTTGTATCAATAATACCCCATTTTCCTCCTTTGTTTTTGGCATAATCAGCGCCGATATTTACTTCGGCGTACCTGCCATCTGTAAACTCATAAGCAATGTCGTACACAGGTTTTATTACCACCTTTCCGCTTTCATCTTTATAACCGTATTTATTGGTTTTTTCGTCCTGGTATGGTTGTGGCACTTGAGAAAAAGAAATAAAGCCCGGGAAGACAAGCAGGAGAAAAGTAAGTAACCTGATCATATTTAAAATTTTAAAAAAAGATAAGACTTTTAATGAAAAATTCTGCTAACAACTAAACAATGTATTAAAAATAAAATTGACTGAGCTATCCATTGTTTAGACAAAGCCAGCTCCTTCGTTCATAAACAAATTTGGAAGAATGCCCTTCCTGTTGAAAGTTTGCAGCATGCAGTACAAAGCAGTAATTTTTGATATGGACGGGCTGCTGATCGACAGCGAACCCCTATGGACAGAAGCTGGTGTAGAAACCCTGCAGCAATTTGGAAAAAGCCTGACACAGGAGCAATACCACAGCAGCACAGGGTTACGAACAGAAGAATGGATAGAACACTGGTTTCGCCATTTTGAAATAGATATGGCCCATGCCCCCGCCGCCATTACTATTATTATTCAAAAAGCCATAGAGAAGATTGACCTGCACGGGCAGCCGCTGCCGGGTATTGAAGAGATATTCCGTTTTTTTAAAGAAAGGGATTATCGCATGGGACTGGCCACTTCCTCTCCTCTTTCGCTGGTGCAGGTGGTGGTGAAGAAGCTGGATATTGAAAATGTATTTGACACCGTGGCTTCAGCCGGTGAACTGCCTTATGGCAAGCCTCACCCGCAGGTGTACCTGGATTGTGCGGCAAAACTGGATTGCCCTGCCGTGCAGTGTATTGCTTTTGAAGATTCCTTTAATGGCATGATAGCGGCCAAGGCTGCCCGTATGAAATGCGTAGTGGTGCCGGCTGCGGCAGACTTTGATCACCCGAAATGGAATGCCGCTGACCTGAAATTGAAAAGCCTCGCTGAATTTGATGAAGAAAAATTGAAGAGGCTTTAAAATTGAACCACATAGAAACATAGATTATAAAGAATGGAACCTGCTATCTCTATGTGTTCCCTGTGTACCTATGTGGTTCAATAATCTTTTACCCGTAATATTCCTCTCTCATACTGTTGTAATAACCCACCATTACTCCGTTTTAGTCTGCGGTTGTACGCCAGTGGTATCAGACGGGGCGGTTTGTTCTGTGCCGCCTGCACCGGACTGCATCATGGCCATCATTTCTTTAGGGTCCATAAATACCCAATGCTCCACGGCTTTGCCGTCTTTGAATTTGGTAACATCCAAACTTGTCATCGTCATTGCCTTGCCCTGCATGGTGCCGGATACACTTGCCCAGTAAAAAACATACTCATCATCCACCATCTCTTTAATAACAGTTGCTTTCATGTCGGGCATCATTTCCCGGTAGCGTTTCATTTCGCTGACAATACTATCCAGTCCTTTTACATCGCCTTTTTCGCCGCCATGGTCTACGGCATCGGCAGCAATATAGTCGCCCATTTTGCTAAAGTCGCCGGCCTCGTAGGCTTTCATAATAGCATCATTTACTTCTTTGTTCTTTTTGGCTGTGGCCGACATACCGCCGCCACCGTTGTTGCAGGCAAGGAAGAAGAGGCTTCCGGCTGCAACGAAAATAAGTGCAAGCTTTTTGTACATATTGGTTGGTTTTAGAAAATAAAAGGTAAGAAAATTTACTTCAAAGACAAAAGGATTTGTTAAGGATGGTTCGCTCAGCCGCCGGTTATGGAATATCTGCTAATTTCCGTCTGAATCATTTTATAAAACCCCCGGCATATGAGAAAGACCTATCCCCTTGCCGCCCTTGCGGGCCTGTTGCTGATTGTTTTTATTGTACTTACCTCTGGTGATTATAAAGGACGCTATGATGGTGGCTATAAAGACCTGGTAGATGAACTATACAGCCAGGCCCTAAAACAAAATGAGAACCTGGAAACGATTGAAGAGGATATTGAAAAGTTTTACAAGAAAAAATCGGAAGCCCTGGAAAAATACAACAGCTACACGGCCTACAACAACCGCTACTACGCCGATGCCCGTGCCAATGCAGCTTCTATTGCTGATACAGCCACCCGGCAAAAAGCCTATGCGTTGATCACTAAAAGTGAAGCCCGGTACAAGACAAAGATTACCGGCTGGCAG
>CAYPBW010000206.1:0-4309 GCA_964409055.1 uncultured Chitinophaga sp.
TTTTTACTTTCAATGACCTTGGGCACTTCTTCCGTCTTGCTTTAAGAAATCGTTATTTCTATGTTAGTGGAATGTTTCCGTCCAGTCAGGAAGGCGAATTTAAAGGCGTACAGACATTCAAAATTGTTTTCGAAAAACTTTTTCTTTCTGCACCTTCTTTCCACCCAAAAACCGGGTTTATCCACAAACCTGACTATCGGCAGGCAGATATTTTTTGCTCAAGGTCTTTGTCAATTTACACAATTTCCCTAGTAATTGTCCCAAAAGATGCTAACAGCTGTTTGCATCTTTTACGCAAATGACGAGAATCATATATCGGGACACAATATGATCAGCTATTGCAGAGTTAGTTTTGCAGAGAAATCCGTTTACGGCTTCTCTCAAGCTTTAAAAAATATATCTATGGAAACTACAAAACGCCCCCGTCCTGTACTTACACAAACACAGAACAACACTACTTTATGGATTGGCCACATGCAAACAGACCCGAATGACCATTTAGCCGGACAAACATTTCTTTGCCCTGCAGGTGGTGTCCTGAATAATATCCAGGTATTTGCTGAGGCTGTTCAGAACCCGGGAGAAGTGGAGCTGACCCTTCATGAATTTGATCCGGCCACCAAAACATGGGGCCCCGCCATCAGCCAATCCAATTTATTATTGCATAAAGGAGAAGATTCCCGCTGGATACGCTTTGAAACACCGGCTGTGGAACTGGAACAGGGAGCTACTTATGGCTTCCGTCTTCATACGCCTGATGCATTAGTGGCTTTAGGCGAAGCCGTAAGCCATGCACATAAGCCTTTTACATTTGGACAGGCCTGGAACGGGCATAACCCGAATGCAAAAGGACATTATTCAACTTATTTCAGTCTGGCGTTTAAGGTTGAGCTCTGTGCTTAATAAATATCCGAGGCGGCCAATGAAATATACAGCCCTGTATTCCTGGTTTTAAACTGCCGGGAAACAGGGTTTTTGTATTATTTTATTTCTTCAAGATATTTTCTTGAAAAATCAATTTTCATTTCTACCCATAGCGGAAGATGATCTGACATTTGGTATGTTCTCCAGTCTTTATAAGATTTAACCGTTTTCACCCCTTTGGTTTGCATCATAGATTTATAATGATCAAAATCCTCTTCCTTAAATACATAATCGAAGAAATCAAATACCCCCGCTCCGTCTCCCATCTCTACAAGGTCAGTATTTTTTAAAAAAGCAATTTGATCGTAATACATGTCTTGCTTCACATTAGTTCCTTTTAACTGGTTTTTCATAACTCCTTCATGGATGAAAAATTTTGTACCCTGAGTTAATGCCTTAAATGTTTCATCCTCCCGGTTAATAATATTGAAATCGCCTAACAATATGTAAGTATAATTATCCCATTTACTGAACAGATCTTTTTTCTGCAGCACCATCTTACTTTCCTTATCTGCCCGACGCCTAAGAAATAATGCTGCTTCCCGGATCTCGTTAACCCGTCGTTTCATTCCCGGCTTGCCCTTTCCATAATAGGCATGTGCCGTAGTGATATTGAATTTGAACCATCCTGACTGAAAAGAAACAATATAGGGTGTACGGGCAAACTGCAATACATGAGTTCCCTTTTTTTCCGGCAAGACCAGTTCTCCGGCCATACTTGTAAATCTTACTTTACGCTTATCATAAACAAAGGCCATCCGCTCTCCGTTTCCTGCTTTTCCTTCTGTAATGTCGGATATTATATAATCCCAGTTAAAACCAAGTATCCGCATCAACTTTTTGAAAGCTGTGAGATCATCTCTTACTTCCTGTATGGCCACCAGGTCAAAATGAGAAATGATTTCTGCCATATAGTAGTAAGTACTTTCCAGGCGAGGTCCATATTTTTCTGAATCAAACTCCCTGATATTCCAGGTAGCTAATAATAAAGATTCTTCTACCGTTTTTTTAGGCACAGACGCAGCCAAAGCATTTTTCAGATCAACAAGTCTGTCCCGTACATACTTTCTTTCCTTTGAAAACTCTTTTCCGTAATTAAGACCAGGATAATAAGGCATAAAATAAATTTGAATGATAAATGATCGGGTAATATTTTACTCAGCAAGTTCTGAAATGTCAATACATAAGTCAATACTATTTTTAGGGTATTTTCTTCAATAAACAACTTGGCTCTCTTCGTAACTTAGCCGAAACCTTAACCTATGCCCTCCAAAATTTCCCCCTCCGAATTTTTACAGCAAAGCGACGCAGATGCCATTGTGGAAGAACTGAAACAACATTTTAATAACAGCGGTAAGCCGCTTATTGTTTCCGATATAAAGGATGCGGAGGGCAACCAGTATGTGGATTTGGTGCAGGAAGGCGGCGGTGTGCTGGGTATTGCCCTGGTCGGCTATACCTATGTGCTGGAAAAAATGGGCATCCGCTTTTTTAGCATGGCAGGCACCAGCGCCGGGGCCATCAATACCATGCTGCTGGCCTGCGCCGGTAACAAGGAAGAAGAAAAATCTTCAAAAATCACAGAACACCTGGTAAAGCTGGAAATGTTCTCCTTTGTAGATGGCAAATCATCAAACTGGAAGTTTACCAAATGGATAAAACGCATCATTCAGAAAATGCTGCTGGGCAGTAATGTCTTTAAAAAGATAAGCCGCATGGCTGCTATAATTGTATTATTACTGCTTTTACTTTCCATTGGTTGTTTTGTGATCAATTTCATCTGGCCGGGTGTGGCCAAATGGATTGGGCTGGGCGCCGGTCTTCTGTTGGTATCGGTGATTATCTTCTTTTTTTTCGCTGCTGCCAAATTCAAAGAATTTGCCAGGGAAGGCTATGGCCTGAATGAGGGAAAGGTATTTCACAACTGGATAAAGGAAGTGATCTCGTCCTATCATGTACGCAATGATGCGACCATGCAAAAGATCAATAACCTGGCCGATTTCTCTTATCACTTTATGCGGGTACCCAGGCTGGAAATAACAGAAGACAAGCGAAGAGAGAATAATGAACTGCCGCATATGCCGATGCTTACCCTCATCACCTGTGATATTATAGCCAACCGCAAGATCGAATTTACCCAAATGTGGGACCTGTACTGGAACAAACAGGAAGATGTGCATCCGGGAGATTTTGTAAGGGCCAGTATGTCAATCCCGGTGTTTTTTGAAACCTATACACTGGATGATATAAGAAAGAAAAGTTCGTTTGATATTTGGGATAAACACCTGAACTGGCAAAACCAGCAAAAACGCATACCCGATAAAGTGCAGTTTATTGACGGAGGCACTTTATCCAATTTCCCTATCAATGTATTCTACAATCCCCGGTATCCTGTACCCCGCATGCCCACATTCGGCATTCGCCTGCAGGATGGTGTAATGGACGCTGCCGGCCGGAGCAATAATAGTTTGTTTAAGTATATCTTTTCATTGTTCAGTACCATCCGTTTCAACTTTGACCGTGATTTCATTACTAAAAACAGGGCTTTCAACTATGGCGTCAAAAATATTGATGTGCAGGAGCATAGCTGGCTGAACTTTTTTATGAAGGACGAAGAAAAGATTGCACTGTTCCGAAAAGGTGCATTGGCTGCTGCTGAATTCCTGAAAACATTTGACTGGGCGCATTACAAAGATGAACGGCTAAAGAATTTTACTATGCACCAGGACAGGTTTGATAATCCCAATAACCTGGAAGTATTTCCCTTCTCAGACCGCAACGCCTGAAAATAAAAGGGAGTCCCCCCGACTCCCTTTTTGATCCTGTATATATACTGGTTATTGATTACGTTTCATCATCGTTTCACCACCATCTTAATGGTTTTTTCTTTCATTCGTGAAGAAGAATGCAGCAGCAAAAGATGAACCCCCTCTTCCAGTTCAGTAAGGTTGAGCCGCACTGCCGGCCCGCTGACATTTTGCCTTTGTAAAACAGATCCCTGCATATTAATAATGGCAATGCGGTCAAATTCTTCTTCCTTTAGGTTTGTAAGAAGCAATTGATTTTGTACAAATACATATCGACCGGTTTCGGAAAGGTTTGCCTGTAACTCTGTTGTTAATGGCTCTTGCTGGTTTGGTATCTGCTTGCGCAGTTGTGCATCTGTCTCCGCTTTAAGCAGCAGGAGTGAAAGCAACATGATGAGCAGTTGTTTTTTCATAAAGACGGATTTTTAGTTGTTCGTTCGCTTTAATTACTGCAAGAATAGTGCTGAGGTTGACTTCAGGGTGCTATTACCGTACATTTTCAGGCTGATAAAAGGAGAATTCCTAAGGGAGAAACCGATAACTCAGTTCATCACCATTTCCCGGGCATTTTCAATAGC
>CAYPBW010000207.1:0-4293 GCA_964409055.1 uncultured Chitinophaga sp.
CATCCTGCGACTTAAGATTTTCTTCGCTTGCTTTCTGTTGCAGGAATAACCGTGTAGTTATTTTGTTTTGAAAAAAGAGATCATTGATCTTTTTTACTTCCGTTGCCGTTCCCGGTAAAGGGGACCAGTTTCCCTCGCCACTCCGTTTGGTTGGCAATACTCCCTTTATTGAAACAACTGGTTTATTTTGTGTCACAGTTCCGGGCTGCGATGTATAATCAGGATCTCCGAATAATGTAATACCCGACGGATTGACTCCGCCCTTTTGCTGGCTTCGCCATACTATCTGTCTTGTGCTGGTGTACTGGCGAAGCTGATACCTGTCCATCAACACTGTGGTGCTGTCTGCAGGTAACGCATGAAAAGCAATAGTGAATAATTTTCCTGCCGGGGAATAGCTGATCTTTTTTATTCCTTTCAGGTGAGGTTCCAGTGGCGCCCATATCAGTTTAAATAACTCTGCTCCCAACTGTGCCGGCTGCTGCTTTTCTATATCAAGCCCCCGGTAAAAACTGTTTACCATCGCAGTGGTATTTTTACCAGCATTGTCAAAAACCTGCTGCAACTGCTTCTCATTACAAAGCGAAACAAATTGTGGTATGGAATCGGATTTACGCAGGATATAAGCAGCATATAAAACCGTGTCCGTCCACCTTTTATTGGTATACAGCCAGAATTTTACGAATTCAATGGCGGCTTCATCATCGCCCAGTGATTTTTGTACTTCCGCCGAGGTAATGCGTAATGCTTCCTGCTGGTTTCTGAAATCGGCAGAGCGACGGTTCAGTTCTTTCTCCTGCTGCTCAGTTATTGCCGAAATAGCCGGAAGATCAGGTCTTCTTTTTTCTGCTGGCAATGCCGATTGTTTTGTCAGAATATTTTTATTGGACTGCCACTCCGAAAATATTCTGCGGATTGCCGTGTCCTTGCTTTGCATTACTGCATTCAGCATATTCCTTGTATCAGCCAGGCTCATTGATTTATACACCAGCTGCAGATCGAAATTGTTTTTTACAAATGTGGCTGAAGCCCGGGGATAGTTGTACAAAAAACTGTTGTTGTAGTCTGCTACCATCAGGTCCCCTTCCAGGAAATTTGTTTTTTCTTTTTCAGATAAAATGGAGAAGGTATTCAAAATGTTTTCAATAATGATCTTATTGCTTTGCAGGTATAACGGCTCTGCTTTTGCATACATTTCCATATCTGAATAATTGCCCGCCAGGTTTACAAGGCTTACCGCATAATCCCTGTTTTTTTCGCCCAATATTTTTTTCCGGATAGCAGCCGTTTGTATTAAATAAGGTTCTGCCTTTTTATATTGCCCGGTTTCTGCATAATAAATAGCCAGGTTGCTGATGGTGGTAGCATAGGGCGCCGAAAACTCTCCTATTGTTTTTTTCAGAATGGCGGCGGCCTGCAAATAATACTGCTCCGATTTTACAGCCTGTGCTGATGATTTGTACAACATAGCCAGGTTATTCAGGCTGACCGCATAGTCTGTGCTGTTTTCTCCAAATATTTTTTTCCGTTTTAGTGCTGCTTCAGTACAAAGCCAGGTTGCCTCTGAAAAATCTTTACCGGACTTGAATAAGAACAGGCCGTAATTACTCAGGCTGGTCACATAATCAGGGTGCAGCTCTCCCAGTGATTGTTTTCTTATTTCTATTGTTTGCAGGTAAAAACTTTCTGCTTTGGCAAACTGTCCCATTTCTGTGTATAACTCTGCCAGGTTATTGAGGCTGTTTGCATAAGCCGGGCTGTTTTCTCCCAGCACTTTTAGTCGGATGTCTTTTGTTTCAAGAAACAGAGGCTCCGCCTTATCATACCGGCTCATGTAGAGATAACAGGCGCCAAGATTATTTAATGCAGAAGCATATTCAGTGGAGGTAGTGCCGGGATTAACCGCATAAATGTTTTTGGCCTGCAGCAACATATTCTCTGCTTTCTCATACAAACCCATTTCCTGGCACAACGCTGCATAGTTGCTTAAGGTATTGGCAATATCAGGACTGCTGGATTCCAGTATTTTTTTCTGTACAGTCAGCGATTGGTTATACAACAAATCTGCTTTTTCATAATAGCCTGTTTGCGCATAGATAGCTGCCAGGATATTCATACTGGTAGCATAGTCCGGATCATTTTCGCCCAATGCTTTTTTCCTGGTGGCGGCCGACTGCAGCAATAAGGGTTCGGCCTTGCTATACTGTCCCATGTAGAAATATAATACGCCCAGATCATTAATCGCCGCTGCGTAGCCGGGATGATCTTCTCCCAATAGTTTTTGCTTGATCTCTTTCAGTTGCAGGTACAGCGGCTCAGCCTTGCTGTATTGTTGCAATTTCAAATACACCCATACCAGGTTTTCGGTAATGGTGATATAATCAGCGCCTTGTTCTCCTTCAAATTTTTGCTTAATGGCCCTTGCCTGCACAAAGAATGGTTCGGACTTGGTGTATTGCTGAGTTTTTATGTAAAACAAACCCAGCAGGTTAATGATGGTTCCATAATCGGATGTGGTTTCGCCAATTTGTGTCTTTGCTTTTTCTGCTGCTTTTTCTGCCAGGGGAAGTCCTTTTTCAAATTCACCTTTTAGAAAATAGTCTTTGGCGGTAACATAAAGCGTTGCGGCATCTTCCTGGGCGGACGCCAAAAAGGAAATAAAAAAGAAACATGCCAGCAGCGTTGCTTTCATGAGGAGTTTAATGATTGCTTGTTGAATTTACGCAATCTTATGCAGGTTCATACTATTCTATAATTAACCTCAAAAACTAAAGGCGCCTTTTGAGCACCTTTAACAATCAAATCAGTAAATCATCAAAACTCCGCACTTCCCGGCGTCCTTGGGAAAGCAATTACATCCCGGATATTCGTCATCCCGGTTACAAACTGCACCATGCGTTCAAAACCGAGACCGAAGCCTGCATGCGGTACCGTACCGAAACGACGGGTATCCAAATACCACCACATTTCTTCAATGGGTATATGCATTTCTTTCATCCTTGCCTCCAGTTTATCCTGTCTTTCTTCTCTTTGTGAGCCGCCAACGATCTCACCAATGCCCGGGGCTAATATATCCATGGCTGCAACGGTTTGTTGTCCTTCGGCGCAACCATCATTCTGCCGCATGTAAAAGGCTTTTATCGCAGCAGGATAGTTATATAATATTACAGGTTTCTTAAAATGCTTTTCTACCAGGTACCGTTCATGCTCACTCTGCAGGTCCATACCCCAGCCGGTTATCTCGTACTGAAATTTTCTCTTCTTGTTATGGTTGCTGTCTTTTAAAATCTGGATAGCATCGGTATAGGTCAGTCTTTCAAAGCTGTTGTTCAGTACAAACTCCAGTTTTTCGATCAGGCCCATTTCGCTACGCTTGTCTTGCGGCAGTTGTTTTTCTTCTTCTGCTAAACGTTGTGCAAGGAATTCCAGGTCTTCCCGGTTGTTTTCCATCGCATACTTTATAATGTATTGGATGAACTCTTCAGCCAGGTTCATATTATCTTCCAGGTCATAGAAAGCCATCTCCGGTTCTATCATCCAGAACTCGGCGAGGTGTCTTGCCGTATTACTGTTTTCTGCCCGGAAAGTAGGGCCAAACGTATAGATATCGCCAAATGCGGTGGCACCCAGTTCTCCTTCTAATTGTCCACTCACGGTAAGGTTGGTTGGTCTTCCAAAAAAATCAGCAGTGTAATTAATAGAACCATCAGGGTAGCGGGGAATATCATTAAGATCTAATGTTGTCACCTGGAACATTTCACCTGCACCTTCCGCATCACTGGCAGTGATAATGGGTGTGTGCATATACACAAACCCTTTTTCATTGAAGAATTTATGAACCGCAAATGCCAGTGCATGACGTACACGGAAAACCGAACCGAATGTATTGGTACGAAAACGCAGGTGTGCTTTCTCCCGTAAAAACTCAAGACTATGTTTCTTGGGCTGCAGCGGATATTTCTCTGCATCACTGTCACCAAGTATTTCAATGCTGGTAGCTTTCAGGTCCATCTTCTGTCCCTTTCCGAGTGAGGGGATAATGATACCTGTTACTTTCAGAGAAGCCGAAGTAGTTATTCTTTTGAGAAATTCATCATCATAGCTTCCGAGTTCCACCACCACCTGTATATTATTATTGGTGCTACCGTCGTTCAAGGCTATAAACTGGTTGTTGCGGAAAGTCCGCACCCATCCCATTACTGTTACTTCCTGTCCCTGCGGCTCCATGGCCAGCAGCTCTTTTACTTTGATCCGCTTGTTGAACATTATTGAAATTTTGGTGGGCAAAGATAA
>CAYPBW010000208.1:0-1229 GCA_964409055.1 uncultured Chitinophaga sp.
TTTTTTATTTTAATAAGACAGGATAAAGCAGTTGAAAACAAAGGAATTGCATAAAATACGGTGCAGCCTAATCGTAAATTTCCTTAGTAAAAGTTATGAATTGTAAAATCCAGTTTCTATTTTGTCATCCCTTTTGGACATTTTAAAAACGGATTCCTTTGAAAAAGAAAATTCTGCCCCTGCTGACAGGCATACTATTTTTAGTAGCCTGTACAAAAGACA
This sequence comes from uncultured Chitinophaga sp., assembly GCA_964409055.1. GTDB lineage: Bacteria > Bacteroidota > Bacteroidia > Chitinophagales > Chitinophagaceae > JJ008. The sequence continues at coordinate 223 of CAYPBW010000208.1, forward strand.
ACTTTGAAGTTCCCGCCCCGGAAAAGGAGCCTTGTGAACTACAAACCGCTAACCCGGCCGGCCGAAGCTATCCGGTCGATTCAGTAGCTGCTTATGTCTGCACTTCCAGTCATTGTGGTATTATGCCGCTGAGTTCAAAGAATTATTGGATCTACGAAGATTCAATATTCAGCGATGGCGTTTTCCTGAGGGTGCAATATGACACACTCCGGTTTACAGCCAATTTCAGATCCTCCGACAATATCGTGTGGTGGCAAAAGAACAATGTTTCCATTGGCCTGCCTGAAATATTGTACGCCAATGATTCTGCCTTTTTCAGCCTTGCAGACCGGATGTTCACTTCTGGTATAAAAGATGTCAAGAAAGATTATAGCTTGTTTCCCGGTGATTCGCTACGTTACCTTGCCAGTTTTGAAGATGCAGCAGCGATGGGGCGTTCTTTAAAACTTTCAGGCTCTGTCAGTACCCCTGCAGGAAGCTACAGTGGCTGCTTATACTTTGAAAAAAATGCCCGTAATTACCGTAAAGACCAGGTATTCTTTAAACCGGGCATAGGTGTTGTAAAATATATCCAGGAAAAAGCGCCAATGGGCGACTGGACAATCAAACTACAGCAAATTTCTACATTGATAAAATACCATATTGAGTAATGGGTTTTCAGTAAGCATAAAAAATCCCGGCATTTAGCCGGGATTTTTTATTTATTAACACTATTGTCAAGGAAGGATGATGATTCGTTGATTATTTCCGTTATTCCATGTTAACAGGGCTTTATTATCGCAGCCACCGTTATTGGGGAAACCAAAGTCAAGGAATAATACTCTGCTATTGATCTTAATTTTAAGAGTGCCTTCGCTTATCCAGTGACAGGCTACCTTTTTGATCAACGGATCTTCAGTGTTAATATTTACTGTAGTCCCATTTCTGAAAACAGTTTTTGAACGACCGGTAATCTGGTACACATCATCTCTTACAACATTGGTAAGCATACCGGCAATTTGTTTTAC
>CAYPBW010000208.1:1329-4291 GCA_964409055.1 uncultured Chitinophaga sp.
GCTGTAAAACCTATATCTTCAGCATCATCAAAACTGGCTTCTGCCTGGGTACTTTCTTCTGAATAGGTGGCGGCTTCTTCTTCGGTTAACGTTGTGGGTTCCGTCAGACTTGATTCTTTTTGACAGGAAACAAAAAAGATGGATAACAAAATAGCAAATACTGCAATCATCATCCGGTTTAGTGTGATAGTTTTCATGGCTATACTTTTGGGGTTTCAAATATTTTTAACGTATGTTTTGAAAAGGAAGGAGCAGGAAAGTTTAAAGACCGGCGTAAAATTTTATTTTTCCGGTTAAGATGCGGGAGATCATACACTATATTAAGAGCTATTACAAAGAAACAGACAGAACTATCCTTTTTGTTGTCAGCTTGTTTACGGCATTCTTTGTGTTTTGTAATTACTATTTTGATCTTGATACATTGATCAGAAAAAATAATTCATTTGGAGTTAAACTTTTATGCTGGTATATAGTCTTTGCCGCTGCATTTAGTTTACCCTATTTAATAGTTGGGCTCGCCGGGAAAAAAAAAGGCTTAAATAACAAGGATTTTTACATTTTGCTTTTTGCAGCTCCGCTGATCTTCGCCTGGAAAATCAGCGCCTGCATCTCAATATCTTTTTCAGAAAACGAAACAGACAATCATTTATGGAACCAGGTAGCTTATTGGCCGGCACTTGCGGTTGTTATCTTTCTCTTACTTTATTTTACCTGGAAATTGTATCACGAAGATGAGCCACTTTATGGGTTAAGACCCGGGAACATGGCATGGAAACCTTATCTGTTGATGTTACTCATCATGGTACCATTAATCACCTTTGCTGCAACTCAAGATGATTTCCTTTACGTATATCCAAAATTGAATTCCGTTTCTTCAGATGCAGAATGGTGGCAAAAACTATTATTCGAACTTTCATACGGTAGTGATTTCTTTACCATTGAATTTTTTTTCCGGGGGTTCCTTGTACTGGGTTTCGCCAAATGGGTGGGTAAAGATGCCATATTGCCTATGGCCTGTTTTTACTGCACTATTCATTTTGGCAAACCATTGGGCGAATGTATCAGCTCTTATTTTGGCGGGCTGTTATTGGGAATTGTAGTATATAATACCCGATCCATCTGGGGCGGCCTTATTGTTCATTTGGGAATCGCCTGGATGATGGAAATTGCAGGATATATTGGCAATTACGGAAATTAAAAAAACTACAAGCCGATAAGCCGGATTCTGTCGTGGACTATCATTTATCTGTCCCGCAAATTACTCTGCGGAATCAATCTGCCTACCCTGGATCCTGTCCCGATTAATCGGGACTTGAACGAGCAGTTCTCAAACGATCCTATACGTGGCATTTCAGTATGCAAGGTTTACCCGCAATTGATGTTGCCATCAAAAGCTGTGAGCTCTTACCTCACATTTTCACCCTTTCACCCCTCAACCCACTCCAGATGCAGAAATGGGTTGAGGGGTGAGGTTATTTTCTGTGGCACTGTCTGTCTCCGGTTTCCCGGAGCCCGGCTATTCACCGGTGCATTGCTCTGTACTGTCCGGACTTTCCTCCTTCCCGCCTATGGCAGGAAAGCGATAGCCTGGCTTGTAGCTAGGGTAAAATTAACCTGCAAAACTCAGTATTGAAAGAATATTTCTGTGGCTCCGTATCCATAAGCCGGATGAAACTGATTCACAAATGTTTTGACCTCTTTTTTCAGCCTTAATATATCATGTATCTCATCCCGAAGTACCCCTTCCCCTACTCCATGTATAACTATTAGTGAAGGTTGATGATGTATTACTGAAAGATGATAATATTTTTCGAAGGTTTTCAATTGCAGGCTGAGTATTTCATAATTACTCATATGCTTCCAGTCATCGGTAAGTTTTTCTACATGCAAATCAATTACACTGCGTGGAGATTCTAAATGCTGCCGGGCTTTTGATGCATCATAAACTTTATAGCCCTTTGCGGCTAGTCGACCCATCTCCACAACATCTTCCGCAACTCTATCCGGGTATTTTTCAAACAAAAGCTGTGAGAAGGTAGCAAGGTTTTTTTGCTTTAATTCTTCAATTTTGGCAAACAGTTGCCTGGGTTTTAGTTTTACGGATGCCTCATAGTGTCCTGCTTTTTTCTTATCAGTTGTTAACAATGAAAATTCAAAATCAAATGCAGGACTGTCGTTCAAATCTTCAAATGGAATATCATGCAGATAAAAATCCTCAAATGGCTGCACTGTATTCTTTAGCTCAAAATCGGGCTTGCCAAAGAAATGGAGTCTATAAATGAAATTGTAAGGTAACGATGTATGATTAACCAGGTGGAGTTTCAGCTCCTCGACGATCACATCTCCGAATTCATCGAGATCCATTACCGGTAAAAACGTCAGCCATACTCCATCTTCTATCCTGTTTTGTTCCTGCCTTTTTTCTTTTCGCACATCATCTATATATGTCCTTTCCTTTTTGGCAGATACAGGTTTCTTTTCTGTAAATCGCCTGAAATAAGGAAAATCAACCTGGTCCTTATACACCGGAAAAGTTACCCCCTTCACATCTACCATCAGCATTTTATCATTGATGATGTCCACCACTTCCGCTTCCTCATTGGAATGTAATATCAGCACAATATCACCAATCTGGTATTTCATATTGCAAAAATACAAATGGCGCCGCTTTTATGCCGTGCCATTTGTAGAGTTAATGAAAAACCATTTTATTGCCTTTCCCGGGCAAGTTTACTATTCCTAAAGCCATATAAGAAATAGATCAGTAGCCCAAGTGCCATCCATGCAAAAAACCAAATCCAGCTAACGGCCGGAATTTCTATCATTAAATAAAGGCAGGATAAAACTCCCATAATTGGAATAAAGGAATAGTTTCTAAAAAAGGTCAGTATAGCAAGAATGACTGCGATTACAATAAACACAAGAAATAAAATCTCCTGATAATTTTCATTACCGATATGCT
>CAYPBW010000209.1:0-4237 GCA_964409055.1 uncultured Chitinophaga sp.
GCCACGCCCTCGTGGGGCAACTTCCGCATCCCGGGCGGCGGCAGCGTGACCATCACCTTCACCGCCAACGTGGCCGCCTCGGTCGCCTCCGGCATCTACCAGAACCCGGCCAGCGTCACCTACCTGGACCCGACGCGCACCGCGGCGCAGACGGTCACCCCGGGCGGCACGTACACCGCGGGGGGCACGGTCCCGGGCAGCAACTACGCCTCGGGCTCGACGACGAACGAGGACATCAACGTCGTCAACCCGCCGCCCAGCTTCACGAAGTCGTTCAACCCGGCCGCCGTGGCGCCCGGCTCGCCGACGGTGATGACGGTGGTCATCAACAACCCCAACGCCGTCGCCCTCACTAACGCGGGGTTCACCGACAACTATCCGCCGGGACTCGTGAACACCGCGGCTCCGGGCGCCGCCTCCAGCTGCGGCGGCACGGTCACCGCGGCCGCCGGCGGCGGCTCGCTCGCGCTCGCGGGAGCGACCGTCCCGGCCAGCGGCTCGTGCACGCTCACCGTGAACGTCACCACCACCGCGAACGGGAGCTACGCCAACACCCTCCCGGTGGCGGCGCTCACGAACACCCAGGGGATCACGAACACGGTCGCGACGACGGCCACGCTCTATTCCACCGTGACGGTCGCGAAGTCCTTCAGCCCGACGGCCGTGGCGCCCGGCGCCGACGCGACGCTCTCCATCGCGATCACCAACCCGAACACGGTCCCCGTCTCGCTCGCCAACCCGGGCCTCACCGACAGCTTCCCCGCCAACCTGCGCGCGACCGGCGGCGCGATCACGGTGTCGGGTGCGGGCTGCGCCGCCTTCGCCCCGGTGACGATCGCCGCCAACGCGACGAGCCTCGCGCTCACGGCGGGCACCGTTCCGGCGGGTGGCAGCTGCACGCTCTCGTTCGCGGTCTACAGCAACGTCACCGGCGTCTACAACAACACGACCTCGGGCGTGACGACGACGACAGGCACCACGGGGCCGCCGTCCAACACCGCGAGCCTGGGCGTGGGCCTGGTCAACATCGCCAAGAACTTCGGCCCGACCCAGATCCAGCTGGGCGGCACGACGACCCTCACCTACACGCTCACCAACCCCACCGGGGTGCCGCAGACGGGCGGGGCCTTCGCCGACACGCTCATCAACATGCAGGTCTCCGGCGCCCAGACCGTGGGCGGGACCTGCACCGGCACCACGCCCTCGGCGCTCACGGACGGACAGACGGTCCTCAGCTTCACGGGCATCAACATCCCGGCCGGCAGCTGCACGATCACCCTGGTGCTCACGAGCAACGTCGTGGGCACGCACCCCAACGCCGCCAACGGCGTCACCACGAGCCTGCTGCCGCAGGGACCGGGCTCGAACACCGACTACCTCACGGTGGTGGGCAAGCCCGCCATCGCCAAGGCCTTCTCGCCGATCGGCGTGCCGCTGGGCGGCTCCAGCACGCTCACGTTCACGATCACCAACCCGAACGCCATCGCGCTCTCGGGCATCGCCTTCACGGACACCTACCCCGCGGGCATCGTGAACGCCACGCCCCTCGCGGTGGGCGGCACCTGCCCGGGCGTGACCACGACGGCGGCGGCCGGCGGCGGCACCTTCAACGTCACGGCGGGCACGGTCGCCGCCGGCGCGAGCTGCACGATCACGGTCGGCGTCGTGGGCAACACCGCAGGGGCCTGGAACAACACGGCCTCCGGGGTGGCCAGCACGCAGAGCGGCACGGCCGGCGCGGCGTCCAACACCGCCACGCTCACCGTCTCCAACTCGCCGACGATCACGAAGGCGTTCGGGACCGCCACCATCTCGCAGGGCGGCACGAGCGTCATCACGTTCACGCTCACGAACCCGAACGCGACGCCGCTCACCAACCTGCGCTTCACCGACGCCCTCACGAACATGACGGTGTCCTCCGCCACCCTCGGCGGCACCTGCGCGGGCACGACGAGCACGCCGGCGCTCGTGGTGGGAGCCACCTCGCTCGACCTCACCGTCCCGACGCTGGCCGGCTCGGCGAGCTGCACCATCCAGGTGACGGTCACGAGCGCGATCTCCGGCACCTGGTCGAACACCACCAGCGGCGTCTCCACCACGCAGACGCCAACCGCGGGGACGCCGTCCAACACCGTGAGCCTCACGGTGCTCTCGCCGCCGCAGCTGGCGAAGAACTTCGTGAACGGCTCGATCCAGGCCGGCGGCACGGCCTCGATCGTGTTCACGCTCGTCAACCCCAACGCCTCCAACGCGCTCACCAACGTCCAGTTCAGCGACACGCTCGTGAACATGAGCCTCGCGGCGGGCACGGCGGCCAGCGACACCTGCGCGGGGTCGAACGTCACCGCGTCGGGCGTGTCCTCGGGAAGCACGTCCTTCAGCCTCACGCTGCCGACCCTCAACGCGGGCGAGACCTGCACGATCACCGTCACCAACGTCACCTCGAGCATCGCGAGCCCCGCCGGGGGGCACCCCAACACCACCAGCACGGTCACGAGCACGCAGACGGCGGTCAATCCCGGGGCGGCGGCCACAGGCAGGCTCGTGGTCTACGTGCCCCCGACGATCACCAAGACCTTCAACCCGACGACCGTGCCGATCGGCACGACGTCGGTCATCACCTTCACGATCACCAACCCCAACACCGCGACGCTCACGGACATCCGGTTCACGGACGACCTCCCCACGAACGTGAGCAACGGCACGGCGCAGAGCTTCATCGGGGCGGGGCGCGGCACGTGCGCGACGGCGATCCCCAGCAGCAAGACGGCCGCCGCGATCGACCCGATCACCTTCACCACCATCAACCTGGCGGCCGGCGCGAGCTGCACCGTCATGATGGACGTGACGGGGAGCGCCAGCGGCTTCTACACGAACACCGTCACGAACGTCATCTCGGACCAGACGCCCACCGCCACGACCGGCGGCAGCGACACGCTCACCGTGGGCGCGCGGATGAACCTCGCGAAGTCGTTCGCCCCGGCCGCCATCGAGGTGGGCGGCACGAGCACGATGCGCTTCACCGTGACCAACACGGCGGCGGGAAACAACCAGGCGAACATCGACCTCTCCGACACGCTGCCGGCCGGCATGCAGGCGGTCGGCGGGCCGGTCACCTTCGTGAACGTGGCGGGCTCCTGCACGTTCGACGGGACGGTGCCGAACATCGCCGCCGGCGCCACCGCGATCACCCTGACCAACTTCATCGTCGACATCGACAACGGCGACACCTGCGCCGTGGACATCGCCGTCACCGCCACGACGGACGGCGACAAGGTGAACACGGTCACCGCCCCGGCCGCCGGCAACCCGGCGACGATCGCCAACGCCACGGACACGGCGACGCTCGTCGTCTACGCGCGCCCGACGATCGCCAAGGCCTTCGCGCCGGCGAGCATCGCGGCCGGCGCCAACTCGACGCTCACGTTCACGCTCACGAACACGCACCCGACGCGCGCGCTCACCGGCGCGGCCTTCACCGACACCCTCACCGGGATGTCCATCTCCGGGGCGCAGACGGTGGGCGGCACCTGCGCCGGGACCACGCCGGCGTCGCTCGCCAACGGCGCGACGAACCTGGGCTTCTCGGGCATCACGATCCCGGCGGCGGGCAGCTGCACGGTGAGCGTGGTGGTGACGGGCACGACGCCGGGGACCTGGCCCAACTTCGCCACGGGTGTCACCACGACCCAGACGCCGACGGCGGGCACGAACTCGCCCACGGTGAACCTCGTCATCGTCGGCACGAGCCTCACCAAGGCGTTCTCGCCCACGACGATCACCGCGGGCACGGTCTCGCGCCTCACCTTCACCATCGCCAACGGCGCCGGAAATCCCGCGCAGCCCAACCTCGCGTTCACCGAGACGCTGCCGGCGGGCGTGGTGGTGGCATCGCCCGCCAATGCGGCCACCACCTGCACCGGCGGCTCGGTGAGCGCGGCTTCCGGCGGCGGCTCGATCGCGCTCTCCGGGGGCAGCTTCGCGCTGGGCGACGCGAGCTGCACGGTGGGCGTGGACGTCACGAGCGCCACGGCGGGAACCTACAGCAACCTCCCGGGCAACATCTCGGGGCTCTCGACCGGCATGTCGGCGGCAGGGCTTTCCGCGACGCTCACGGTCAACGCCGCGCCCGCCCTCACCAAGGCGTTCAGCCCGTCCTCCATCGCCCCGGGCACGACTTCCGTCCTCACCTTCACCCTCGCCAACGGGGCGGGCAATCCCGCGCAATCCGGGCTCG
>CAYPBW010000210.1:0-4217 GCA_964409055.1 uncultured Chitinophaga sp.
CTTTTTTTTTGTATTTTATCGGGCTAAAATATCCATTTGAAGGCCGCTTGTCATATTATCTTACTCCTTTTTCTAAGCTTATCCGTATGCGCCCAGCAGTATTATGTCCGCGGCGAGGTTACGGATGAGGCAGGCAACATTTTACAAAATGTAGTTATCCTTCAGCACAAGACCGGATATGTATTTCGAAGCGGATCGGCCGGCACCTTTGGAATACTGTCTAATCAGCAGATTGACACATTCAGTTTTTCCATGCAAGGCTATAAAACGGAACGCCTATTGGTAAATGCAGATAATTACCTCAAGGTAAAAATGAAACTGCTGCCTGCCGGTGCTGCACATGCACATAGGGATAAACTTTCGTCTGTAACCAAAGACCTTGAGAAAGAAGTGCAAAAAACCTGGTTTACAGGGGATGAGACCTATGCCAGCCTCCTGGAAAATAATTTTATCGCTGCAAAACGTTTTCCCAGTACCGGTTTGGCGCTAAACGTTGACAGGGCTTCCTACAGTAATATCAGGCGGTTTATTACTTTGAATTCACTGGTTCCCCCGGATGCAGTACGTATAGAAGAAATGCTGAACTACTTTAATCTCAGCTACCAGAAACCGCAGGGAGACGATCTTTTTCATATAAAAACTACATTGACAGCCTGCCCCTGGAATACCGATAATCAATTGTATTATATAAATCTTTCATCAAAAAAACTAAATCTGGATACTTTACCGCCGAGCAACCTGGTTTTTCTGATCGATGTATCCGGATCAATGGATATGCCTAACAGGTTACCATTACTCAAATCTGCCTTTCGTTTGCTGGTTAATAACCTTAGAGATAAAGATTCTGTAACTATTGTTGTTTATGGTGGTGTAACGGGAGTAATGCTGAACTGCACCAGTGGCGGCGAAAAGGAAAAGATAATAAAAGTGATTGATGAACTGGAACCCGGAGGAAATACCCCGGGCGAATCAGGGATACGAATTGCCTACCGGGAAGCAAGAAATCATTTTATTAAAGAGGGTAATAATAGAGTAATCCTGGCTACAGATGGTGACTTTAATGTTGGTTTGAAAACAGAAGAAGAGCTTGATGAGTTAATTACGAAACAAAAAGACCTTGGTGTTTATCTTACCTGTCTCGGTGTGGGCATGGGTAATTACAAGGATTCTAAAATACAATTACTGGCAGAAAGAGGTAATGGCAACTTTGCCTACCTGGATAACTATAAGGAAGCCGAAAAAGTATTATTGAAGGAATTTACCCAAACACTTTATGCCGTTGCCGACAATGTGTATATGGAAATGGATTTTAACCCGGAATATGTAAAAGAATACAGGCTGGTTGGGTTTGACAATAAAGTTGGGGCTTTGCGGGATTCTTTGGCTGCAATTGAAGGAGGTGAGATTGGTTCCGGCTATTCCATGCTCGCCCTGGTTGAGATTGTTCCAACGGAGATCAACAAAGGTGCCATTAAAGATAATTTTACCACAGGTAAGTTGGCAGAGATAAAGCTACAGTATCAATATCCAAATAATCCCAAACAGCATTTATTTAAGTATACGAGCCATTTTACATATATCCCTTTTACTGAACTAGATAAAAGTTATCATTTTTCGGCAGCGGTAGCTATGTTTGGTTCTTTTCTCCGCAACTCACCTTTTGTAAAAGAAGTAGGATGGAATGAGATCATTACACTGGCACAAAATTCATGTGGTACAAACGATCTGTTGCAGAAAGAATTCATCACACTGGTGCAACAGGCAAAAACGTTGTATTCTAAAGTAAAAAAGAAAAAAGGAAGTGGCTCACAATGGTAGATTATGAAAACATCTCCTTTATCTTGTCAAAGAAGTTTTTCTCATTCTTATCCGGTTGCGGTTTGAAATTGGAAGAGTTGCTTAATTTCTCCAGCAATGCCTTTTCTTCAGCGCTTAAGTGCTGCGGTGTCCATACGCTTACTTGTATGAGTTGGTCACCTTTTTCGTAAGAGTTTACGGCAGGAAAACCTTTGCCCTTCAACCGGAAAATTTTTCCGCTTTGTGTACCGGCAGGTATTTTAATCTTGGCCCTTCCGTCAATTGTAGGAACTTCTACCTGTGTACCGAATACTGCATCAGTAAAAGAAAGGTGTAGTTCATAGGCTACATTTAATCCCTCCCTGTGTAATTCTTTGTGTGGTTCTTCTTCAATAAGAACGATCAGGTCGCCAGGCATACCTCCTCTTTCACCCGCATTACCCCGGCCACTTACGTTCATTTGCATGCCTTCCTGCACACCGGCGGGTATGTCAATGGTTACAGTTTCTTCTCCGTAAACCCTGCCTTCACCTTTACAGGCTGTACATTTGGCCGTAACTGTTGTTCCCTCGCCATTGCAGGTGGGACAGGTGGTCACTGTCTGCATTTGACCGAGAAAAGTATTTTGTACCCGTCTTACCTGGCCACTGCCACCACAAGTACCACAGGTTTGGATACTTCCCTTGTCTTTTGCCCCGCTTCCATTACAAGTGGAACAACCAATGTATTTTTTTACTTTAATATTTTTGGTTACGCCTTTGGCAATCTCTTCATAATTAAGTTTGAGTTTGACCCGAAGATTGCTGCCCCTCACGCCGCGGCTGCGCTGGCCTCCCCGGCCTCCTCTTTGTCCGCCACCAAAAAAACTTCCAAAGAGGTCATCGCCAAAAATATCTCCAAATTGACTGAAGATATCTTCCATATTCATACCGCCACCACTAAAACCTCCACGGCCATTGCCACTTACACCTGCATGGCCGTACCGGTCATATTGAGCTTTTTTGTCTGCATCACTCAGTACCTCATAAGCCTCTGCAGCCTCCTTGAATTTTTCTTCTGCAGCCTTGTCGCCGGGATTTCTGTCAGGATGGTATTGCATGGCTACCTTGCGGTATGCTTTCTTAATTTCATCCGCAGAAGCGCCTTTACTTACACCTAATATTTCGTAAAAATCCCTTTTAGACATCCTGTTCTTTATTAACTATTTAATCAAAAAACTATTTTCCCACCACTACTTTGGCGTGCCGTATGATTTTATCATTTAGATAATAGCCTTTTACTATTTCGTCCACCACTTTGCCTTTTAATTCTTCAGATGGGGCAGGTATTTCTGTAATGGCCTCATGAAGATCGGCATTAAATTCCTGGTTGACAGTTTCCATTGCTTTTACACCTCTTGCCTGAAGGGTATTGCGAAGTTTATTGAATACCAGCATCACACCTTCTTTAATTGCTTTGCTGTCATCACTTGCCTCAAGTTGTTTTTGAGCCCTGTCGCAATCGTCCAGTACTTCAAGCAGTTCAGAAATTACCTCTTTTCCTGCAGTTTGAATGAGCTCAATTCTTTCTTTGGCATTACGACGTTTAAAATTATCAAACTCAGCAACCATCCGCAGGTATTTGTCTCTGGATTCATCCAGTTCAGCTTTTAATTTTTCAAGTTCTGACTCCTCGGCAACCGGTTCATTGAGGTGGGTAGTACCGATTAGGCTTTCGTCCGTATTGATGTCGATAGTGCTTTGATTTTCAGCACTTCCGTTTTCCGCATTGATCGTTTCCTTTTCTGCCATTTTTTTCAAAATTGATTGCAAAGGTAAGGTCGTCAAGAATATTGCCAACAGCAGTTTTTTGGACAAAATGACCGTCATTGCTGTATTTCTTTGAATGTATGGCAGAAGCGTCAATTGCTGATACTGGCCTTATTTTTAATATAGTACCTTGCAGCCCTTTATGACAAGAGTTATCCTGAAAAGAAAGATAAGCCCCCGAATAGCCAATGGCCACCCCTGGATTTTCAATAATGAAGTGGATAAAACTGAAGGCGTAGCAGAAGGTGGGGAAATAGTTGAAGTTTTTACCTATGATAAAAAGTTTGTTGGTAAGGGATATATAAATCCAAAATCGCAAATACTGGTTCGCCTGCTTACCAGAAATAAGGGGGAAGAAATAGATGATACCTGGTTTCTGAACCAGCTCAGTCAATGCTGGCAATACCGGCAGCAGTTAGGATATGCAGAAAATTGCCGTCTTGTATTTGGTGAGGCAGATTCTTTACCACAGTTGATCGTTGACAAATTCAATGACTATTTTGTACTTCAGACCTTAGCGATGGGGATGGATGTGTGGAAGCCTGCTATTGTAAAAGCTATCAATGAAATTTTTTCTCCAAAAGGTATTTATGAACGAAATGATGTGCCGGT
>CAYPBW010000211.1:0-1137 GCA_964409055.1 uncultured Chitinophaga sp.
ACTCCCAGTCTTGCCAGTGTAGCATTGTCAGAACGGTAAAACAATTGCTGGGCCGGGTAAGGATCGGGATGAAAAACAAAACCGGTACCCTCCAGATCTTTGGCCATAATGGCCCCCATATTGGTTTTATCATACCCGGTGATATAAGCTGAATTCTTACCCCATTTACTCTCCGTGCCAATCATTTCAATATTGAACATGGCTACCACTTTGTCTGCATTCAACTGGCGGGAAAAATACTGTGAACCAAATCCCCCCACTTCTTCTGCTGTAAAAGCAGCAAATATCAATGTCCGTTCATTGTTGTTTTGTTGTTTGAAATATTTTGCCAGCATAATAACACCTGTAACACCGGCTGCATCATCATTAGCTCCATTATAAATAGAATCTCCGTTTACCGGCTTACCAACACCCAGGTGATCATAATGCCCGGAAAAAACCACATACTCGTTTTTTAAGCTTTTGCCCGGCAGTACAGCCACTACGTTAGCCAGTTTCTGTTCTGTTATTTCATGGGTGGATTCAATTACATAACTGGACGGTTCAGTATCTGTCTGTACAAATACCACTGTATTCTCTGTTTTAAACAAGGTTGAACGTAGTCTTGACAAATTTCCAAAACTGCTGGCATAGCTTTTATCAACCAACACCAAAAGATTTTTATTGGAACGGGCATATTTCCTTGCTTCGTTCTGGAGGGTCATTCCGGCTTTTATTGTCACTTTTTCGTAGCCAGATTGTTCTGTGATCTTCAATTGCGGCTGACAGGTAATTACTAAAATGTTTTTGGGGTCCACCGCTTTACCATCCAATGTAGCCGAACTGGAGAGATGTTTGGTACGAACCATAGCAAATTCCTGTTTATAGCTGCCGCTATTATTAAGAGTACCTAGGCCTGCAGTTTTGAATTCAGCTGCTATAAAATCAGCGGCTTTGTCTATGTCCGGTGTAAATGCCCTTCTGCCCCGCATAGCATCTGAAGCAAGCACTTTCTCTATCCGTTCCACTTCTTTTACATTAATTATATCGTCACTTATGCCACCTGACTGTTGTGCCTGTCCAGAACTTTTACAACCTGCTAATAATAAAAAAAGGGTCGTTGCTGCCAACAACCCGGTAAATAATCTTTTAATCATC
>CAYPBW010000211.1:1237-4206 GCA_964409055.1 uncultured Chitinophaga sp.
TCCAAAGCATTCAGTGATTTTAAAATTAGCGGCTTATTGGGTCCAAAGAAAACCTTGGCATAATTACCCACACTTTCAAACAAACGAATATCACTCAGCTTTACAAACCAGCAACGTTCGCCGTCTTTTACAAATACCTGGTCATTCTCGGATAATATGCTGTTATTGGTATGCTCCGTTTCTGAACGGGTTTCCCTGCTTTCGCCGGTATTTAATTTTTGGATCGCATCAGCCAGCCGCTTCGGCTCAACGGGTTTAAGCAGGTAATCCAGTGCATTTACTTCAAACGCTTTTAGCGCAAACTCATCATAAGCTGTTGTAAAGATTACCTGCGGCGCCCTGTCTAACTGGGCCAGCAGGTCAAAACCTGTTTTACCCGGCATTTGAATATCCAAAAAAATCAAATCGGGTTGCTGGCTCTCAATTTTACTCAGGCCTTCGTCGGCATTGGTAGCTTCATCTATTACTTCCACTTCAGGGTATTCCTGTAATAATTTTCTCAATTCGGTCCTGGCCAGGCGTTCGTCATCGATAATAATTGCTCGCATAGGTTATAATTTAATGAACAGATACAGGTAAACAAACCTTTGCCTCCACCAGTGAGCCATTGATTTGTTTGATATCAAAAGTTGCTTTATCGCCGTATAAAAGATTTAACCGGTTAACCGTACTTGACAGACCAAACCCTTCAGCATTCAAATTACCATTTAGCTGTCCTGTGTTTTGTACGATCAGTTCATGGCAATCTCCTTTAAAATCGGAAATCACTTTCACTACTCCACCATTTATCTGCCGGCTGATGCCGTGTTTGATCGCATTTTCCACTAATGTTTGAAGCATCATAGGTGGTACAGGTTGATTAAGGGTATCCTCATCAATATCATACTCTATCTTAAGGCGGTCTTCAAACCGCATATTCTCCAGGGCAAGGTAATCTTTTACAATACTTAGTTCTTTTTCCAGCGTCACTGTTTCGGACTTTTCTACCTGCATGCTGCTGCGAAGGATATTGCTTAACTCCGTAACTGCCCTCCGGGCTCTTTGCGGATTTTCATCTACCAATGCCCGGATACTGTTGAGTGAGTTGAAAATAAAATGGGGGTTGATATGCGCCTTGATGGTCTTTAGTTCCAGTTCTTTTACCAGCGATTCCAGACGCAGCGTATCTAATTGCTGTTTTCGGCTTTTAGTAACATAGTGATAAATAAAATACAGCAGATTCCAGATAAAGAAATAAACAAAAAAGTAAAAGGCCCCGCTGGCAATCAGCAATACTTTATTGCTCAAAAATTCAAGTTCCCTCTTGTTCAACAGGTTATATTTCTGTAAAACCTGTGTATAGTAAAAAGCTCCTACAATGGAAAAGAGAAATGTAATAAGGATAAAAATGCCAATTTGCTTTTCCAGCTTTTTTTGCAGCAGGTTGATATTGATGATGACCAGCCGCATCAGGTGGGTAAGCACCAGGCCCAGCGCCACGAAAATACCCAGGCGTCCAAGAACCTCTATGACCTGTTTTTTGGTGTTAAGCTGATCAAATGAGTAAGCAAAGAAAATATTGATCAGGGTAAACCCACCCCAACCGATCAATTGAAATAACCAATACCTGGCTGTACCAAACCACATAGAGCAAATCTAATCATTACCATCCGGCAAACTGATACTAATATACCAGTGGCAGATTAATTAGACAAATGGGCATGTTTCTTAAAAAAACCTTTAAACCGGCATTGAAACGTAAAACCTTATCGTAAGAACATTGTTAAACATTGTTTTGGCCATAAAATAGCTGCTGTAGCTATCGGCAGGAAAACAGTACTTTTACACTTTCAAGACAACTACATGGAAATCACACCAGGACCGCTTCTAAAACTGATAGATTCCCCGGCTGATTTAAAACAATTGCCCCGGGAAAAGTTGCACCAGTTATGTGATGAACTTCGCCAGTATATCATTGATGTGGTAAGTGTACATGGCGGACATTTTGGCGCCAGCCTTGGTGTGGTAGAACTTACCGCTGCCCTTCATTATGTTTACAACACGCCGTATGATCAGCTTGTATGGGATGTAGGTCACCAGGCCTATGGTCACAAAATACTGACGGGCCGCCGGGATAATTTTCACACCAATCGCAAATACAAAGGGCTAAGTGGTTTCCCCAAAAGAAGCGAAAGCGAATATGATACTTTCGGGGTGGGCCATTCCTCTACTTCTATTTCTGCCGCATTGGGTATGGCCATGGCTGCCAAGTATAAAGGCGAAAAAGACAGAAAGGTAGTAGCTGTTATCGGTGATGGCGCTATGACCGCCGGATTAGCATTTGAAGGGATGAACCATGCCGGCGTTGCTGATGCCGATATGCTTATTATTTTGAATGACAACGGTATTGGCATTGACCCTAATGTGGGCGCATTGAAAGAATACCTGACTGATATTACCACTTCCCCCACCTACAACAAAGTGAAAGATGATGTGTGGAAATTGTTGGGCAAATTACCAGTGGGTAAGAACTTTACCCGTTCAATGGCACACAAAATGGCTGAAGGTTTGAAAGGGATGGTGAGCAGCAGTGCCAATCTGTTCGAAGCATTAAAACTGCGTTACTTCGGGCCTATCGACGGTCATAATATTGCCAAACTGGTTGATACGCTGAAAGACCTTCGGGAAATACCCGGTCCAAAAATTCTTCATATAATTACCACAAAAGGCAAGGGCTATTCTCTGGCCGAGCAAGATCAGACCAAATGGCATGCACCCGGTTTATTTGACAAAGTAACTGGTGAGATACATAAGAAAAAATTCGATCTGCCACAACCACCAAAATACCAGGATGTGTTTGGGCATACGATCATTGAACTGGCAGAAAAAAATGAGAAGATTTTTGGTATTACGCCGGCGATGCCTTCCGGTTCCTCGCTCAAATTCATGATGGAAAAAATGCCGCACCGGGCATTTGATGTGGGCATAGC
>CAYPBW010000212.1:0-4190 GCA_964409055.1 uncultured Chitinophaga sp.
GATGGATTGGATTTTAAAGCTACTGCTATAACGAAGAGCAGCCAAAAACTAATATTAGTCTGGAAGCTGTATTTTATCAATCTATCAGGAAACTCTTATTGGGTATTGGCAGAATCTTTAAATTTCCCATGCCTCAAAAAAAAGAAAAGCGGCGCTACGGCGCCGCTCTCTGTTGTTGATAATTGCTCAGGAAACTATTATTAATGAATAGTTAGTTATACAGTTGCTGTCAGTATTGGCAGCAACTGTATAACTGTATTTGTTTTCTGTTTCCTGTTGTATTAAATGATTTTCATTCGCCGGTTTACAATACCGGCATAGCTGATCATGCAAAAAATATTCCGCCGGTAATGAAAAAAAGAATATACAGGCTGGTTGCTGCAGAAATATCGAGGCTGTTGCAGCCGAATTAATTTTCCATTGGAGCAGGATTTTATGACGCTAAAGTAGACGGGATGAAACAGCCTTTTTATGATAATCATCACACAAAAATCTGATAAGTGTTATCCTTTCCAGGTAACAGTACTTGCAAGTAATTAGCAGTAATAAGTGATTTACTGTAAAAAGGAAAAGCCCGGAATTTCTCCGGGCCTTCGTTACATGCTCAGGTGAATATTATTGAATCATGATTCTTCTGGAACTTGTTCCTGCCTGCAGCAGGTAAAGGCCTTTGGGTAAGCGACCCAGGTTGAGCAGGTGTGATCCGGCATTTAACGATAACCTCATGGTTTGCACTCCTGAGCTGTTATAGAGGGTAATGATGGCATCAGAAGGCAGCTGTATATTCACATATCCGTCAGTAACAGGATTAGGATATACGCTTATCTCATCTTTATTATCCAATGAAAGACGAATGACACGGCTGAAATTGTTTCTGCCATCTATATCGGTCTGAAGGATGCGGTAATAATTATTTCCTTCATGGGGATGGTGATGAACAAAGCGATAGCTTGTTTCATTATTGCTGTTGCCCGCAGCATTCAGCCGGCCCGCTTCATTCCAGCTTATACCATCCCGGCTGTGCTGTACAATGAACTCCTTACTGTTTACTTCAATACCTGTTTTCCATTGCAGCAGCACCTGCTGCTGTTGTTTTGCTGCAGTGAAAGAAAGCCAGGTTACAGGCAGTGTATTGCTTACAATAATGGTGGCTGAGCTGCTGCTGTAACAACTGCTGCCGGATAGTTTATCGGCCAGTATACTTATGTTATAGGTTCCCGGGGCAGAAAAGGTATTGGTTGTAAATGTTTGGTTGCCGCCGTTACCAAATTTGGAGGCACTATAAGAAGTACCCGAACTGGCATCCTGTATACTGTACAGAACGCCGGACTGTGTTCCGGTAATAGTATAGGTTACAGACTGACCGGTAACAATGGTAGATGATAAAGGACTGACAACCGGTGCAGCAGGGGCTGAGCAGGTAACAGTGGTAGTAGAACCACAGGCTCTGTTTAGTGTTCCACCGGTGGCTTGTGCACCTACGGTTAATATACCGCCTGCATATAATGGATTAGAGGAAGAAATGGTAATACTCCACGAAGTGGATCCGCTGACAGGGGATGAACCAATAAGACCTCCGTCCTGGTACAAGTATACAGTACCAGTAAAAGAAGCAGCAAATGTTCCGTTTACAGGACTGGCACCTTCTGCATAGCTGCCTGTAATGGTGGGACAAGCCGTAGTAATGGTTCTGGCGGTTGCGCTGGAGGAGGCAGCACTAACAGCACAACTTCCGTTTTGAGCAGTAGCATAATAACTGCTTCCGTTAGTTAATGCAGTAACCGTGGCAGACCAGGTTCCGTTGGTAACAGTCGTTGTTCCCAGTAAAGCAGAAGGAGACTGGTAAACTCTTATGGTAGTACCATTGGGTGATGAAGATGTACCGCTGATAGCGGTGGCACCTGCCGTTAAGTTACCCTGCGCATCTGTGGTAATAACCGGCACAGCTGTAAAGCAGGTGCTAGTAAGTGATGCAGCGTTGCTGATGCATTTGCCCGAAGCCTGTGCCCTTACACTTACCACATCGCCGGTTTGTAATACGATATTGGTAAAACTATAGGCAGCGCTGGCCGCAACATTTACAGAAGCCACTATAAAACCGTTGACAAAAAGACGTATGGTAGCAGGATTGGCTTCGGTGCTGTTTCCGCTGATGGTATTGCTTCCGGCATATAAAACTGTTTGTGTGATGGTGGGCGCATTGGTGGTGGTAGTATTTACACAGGAGCCGAAAATGGCGGCAGATTCACACTTACCCGATTCTGTAACAGTGATATAATAAGATCCGTTTGGAATATCATTCGGCCCTCCGCTGCAGGGATCAGTCGAACCGCTATTGTTGGTGCCATTATACTCCCAGGTGGTATTGGCAATATTGGAAGGAGATCCGTAGGTAACAAGATTTGGTGATGGGCCGGGATAGGTTTGTGTTGCTACCAATACGGGATTGGCATTGTAAGCAATGCTGTAAATGGAAATAGCGGCATTAGCCAGTTTTGTTCCGGACATGCCCCGTCGGTCATTAACGCATGTGGCGCTGAAAGAAGCACTGCTGGTGGAAGATGTTGAGGACGGCGAACAACTGGTGGCAGCCACACTGTTACTTAACAAACACATACTTTCTCCTGCAGCCAGGGCTTTAGCAGTTATCACATCACCGGAAGCAATGGTTGCAACAGTATAATTCCATGTCCCGCCGGTATTGCAGGTGGTAGTGCCTTGTAATACGCCGTTTTTATAAATATAAATGGTGGCCGAAGAGGGTTTATCTGCATCCAGCCTGGTCCATGTGCCACTGACAACGATATTAGAACCTGCTCCGATACCGCTGTTTACCACAGGTGCTGCGGTACATACATTGCCGGGTCCGCTGCCGGAGGAGCTCACATCATTAAGTGTGAAACCCGGGGTGTTGTTACCGGCGTACTCCCATGCATCAGAAGTGTTGGGAAAGAGGGCATCATTAATACCATATATATCAGACCGGGTTCCCTGGAAAGCTGATCCGGGATTCGTGTTGGTGGTTACTACAATACGAAACGGCGTAGTAGTGGTAATGCCTAACACAGAAGCAGGCACAAAAAAATCATAGAAATAATCAGCATTGCCGGATTCTCTTGTTAAGGCTGCTGACACCAGGTGATTTGTATTCAATGAATAGGTAAAGGATGCGGCAGGGTTGATAATACCATCCACGTTATATACCGCCACTCTTCCCGAAGAACCTGTTTCAAGAGCCACTTCCCATTCAAAACCGGCATTGCCGTTTCCGCTGTTGGTGGAGGGCACATAGTTGGGATCAGGGCTGCTGCCCGTAGCCCCCAGTCTCATATCTGTATCAAATAAAACATTATATGCTTTGGCCCCGCTGACGATACCGCCAATACGAATACGGAATAATAAATTGGTGCCATCATAAAAAATATAACAGCCGCTGTTATCAAGCGTCTTCACTATATCAGAATAACCGCCGCTGGGCCCTGTGGCCAGGTCACCGGTAGGCTCTGCCATGATAGGCCTGATAATTTTATAAGCAATTTCTGATTGCGTAATATCACTGGTGGAAAAACCGGCTGTAGTAGAAGAAGTCCATGCGTCGGCATTGGGATTTAGTACTGAAGAACCCGGGCCTGCTGCAGGCCTTACAATAAAGCCGGGTGACTGAGCATGTAAAGATCGAAAAGTAGATATAATAAGCAGTGTAAAGAGCAAGAATACCCCTGCCCAACGGGAGATTGGTTGTTTCATTGATTGGATTTTGTATCGCAAATGTATTGTTTTATGCAATCCGGCACTTTGGACAAATACGCTATTTGAATTAGTAGATTTACCATTATTGCCTGATTGATAAAATATGTCTTTTGACAAATAGTGATTCATGTTTCCGTTTTTTCTCAACATCAAAAGAACCGGATAATAACTATTTGGTATTTTATGGTTGCTGCAGGACTTATCAGCTTTATCCTTATTCTATGTTGCTGCTCAACAAGCCAAACTAGAATTATGGACAAATACCCTGACTCCCGGATGGTGGTTGCTCTGGTCTTTTTTCATATTGCAATATCTTTAGCACATCCCAAATCAACAGCCAATGAAACTCGACCTCGCTGCCATGCGCCCGGTTAATGTGCAAAGAGCCAAAGAAGGATTTAAGTGCTACGACAACCAGCCCCTCACCTACTGGACTACCG
>CAYPBW010000213.1:0-4161 GCA_964409055.1 uncultured Chitinophaga sp.
TGATTAAAGGCTCACGACTATCGGTTCTTTTACCATCCTTCTGCTGAATCATCGCCACGATTATCGGCCACCGCTTCAAATTTTCCATCGGGTAAAACTTTGATAATCTCTGTTCTGCCAATGGCACTGCGTTCTTTCCCAAAATTATATCCCATTTTCTGCATAGCTTCTTTTACCGACACCGGAAAACCCCTTTCAACCACTACTTCATCAGGCAGCCACTGGTGATGGAACTTGGGTTTGTACACAGCATCTTCTGTGCTCATATTGAATTCAAGGATGTTGACCAGTGTTTGAAATATCTGTGTAGGGATAGTAGTACCTCCGGGAGTACCTACTACTATATAAGGTTTGTTATCCTTCAAAACAATTGTCGGGGTCATTGAGCTTAACATTCTTTTGCCTGGCTTAATAGCATTAGCTTCACCACCAATGGCTCCGTACATGTTTGGCACACCGGGTTTGATACTGAAATCATCCATTTCATCATTCAGGAAGAAACCGGCACCTCCCACAACGGTGCGGCTTCCGTAAGAATTGTTTAAGGTTGTTGTTACCGCCACAGCATTACCCTCTTTATCTATTACGCTCAGGTGGGTGGTTTCCTCGCTTTCTGCCCTTGATAGTTTTCCTGCGCCAATACCTGAGCTTGGCGTCGCTTTTTGCGGGTCATAGCTTTTCATTCTTTCCTGCAGGTACACTTCATTGGTCAGCATATCCACCGGCACTTTATAGAAATCTGCATCGCCCATATATTCTCCCCGGTCGGCAAAGGCACGGCGTTTCACCTCAGTCATAAGTTGCACTGCCTGCACAGAATGAAACCCCATTGAACCAATATTCCTGTCTTCGATCATTTTCATCATCTGGTGCAACAACAAGCCACCGCTGCTGGGCATGGGCATACCGACTATCTTATAGCCTTTATAGGTAAAAATGTGTGGTGCTCTTGGTTTGGCTTTATAATTTTTCAAATCTTCTTCAGTAATGATGCCACCACCTCTCTTCATTTCTTCTGCCACCAGTTTGGCTGTTTCTCCCTCATAAAACCCTGCGGCACCGTTTTGTTTTATTCTTTTTAATGTACTGGCAAGATCTTTTTGCACTAATGTGTCACCTGCTTCCCACTTTTCGTCTTTTACAAATACAGGCATGATGGTGTTGTATTTTTTCAAATCGTCCTGCAGGTTATTCAGTGCTCTTGCTTCACTGGCTGATATACAAAATCCTTTTTCTGCCAGTTCAATGGCCGGCTCAATCAATTTGGCAAAGGGAAGCTTTCCATATTTGTGTGATTCAAACAAACCGGCAATCGTTCCCGGCACCCCGCAGGATAGATGTCCTAACTGGCTTTTATCTGTTCTCGCATTACCATCAGTATCCAGGTACATATCCCGATGTGCTTTTCCGGGAGCCATTTCCCGGTAGTCTATAGCCGCTGTTTCACCATTGGCTAACCTGGCGACAAAAAAACCACCGCCACCAATATTGCCTGCATTCGGGTATACCACTGCCAGTGCCAGTTGTGTGGCAATAGCAGCATCTATAGCATTACCCCCCTGTTTTAAAATTTCTACTCCAACTTTACTGGCCAATGGATGGGCTGATACAACAGCGCCATTCTCTGCAATTACTTTTTTTGAACCACTGTATTGGTATGGGTTGATATTGGATAAGCTAACCTGGTTTTTTTGTGTTGTCTTACAGGCCGACAGAAAGAGAATGAAAACAATAAAATATAAAATCTTGCGTAGCATCCAGGAGTCGTTTTAGGAGGACTAAACTACATAAATAAGGGCATTTGACCGGGAGTAAAAAAGGGTGGCAATTAATCAACCCTTTCTTAACTTGCCGGACTAAAATTTTGTCTATGTTTCGAAAGGCGCTGCTGTCAGTTTTGTCATTATGTATTGTTGCCAGTGTTTCGGCACAACTGAAATCACCGGAAGAATTTTTGGGGTACAAAATCGGTACCCGTTACACTCCGCATTTCAAGATTGTTAATTATTACAATCATGTTGCTGCTAGTGTGTCTTCGATGGTAAAGTTGGAGCAATATGGTGAGACCAATGAAGGAAGGCCCTTGTTGCTTGCATATGTCTCATCGCCGGAGAATATCAAAAATCTGGAATCAATAAGACAGAATAATATCCGGCTGGCTAACCTGGCCAAAGACCGCATGGCGCCATTGGAAGACAATGCTCCTGCCATTGTTTGGTTAAGCTATAATGTGCATGGCAATGAACCCTCATCTTCAGAAGCTGCATTACTTACCATTTATGCATTGACTGATCCAGCCAACGCAAAAACAAAAGAATGGTTGAAGAATACAGTTGTGATCATTGATCCTTGTTTGAATCCGGATGGCCGTGACAGGTATGTGAACTGGTTTAACTCTGCAGTTGGGAAAGACTATAATCCTAACCCAATTGCAAGGGAGCACAGAGAGCCCTGGCCTGCCGGCAGGACTAACCATTACAATTTTGATCTGAACCGCGACTGGGCATGGCAAACACAAGCAGAAACCCGTTATCGTATCAAAAAATACCTGGAATGGATGCCGCATGTACATGTGGATTACCATGAGCAGGGTGTTAATGAGCCTTATTATTTTGCTCCCGCAGCCGAGCCTTTTCATGAAGTAATCACTCCCTGGCAAAGAGATTTTCAGCATACAATCGGGAAAAACAATGCAAAATATTTCGACGGCAATGGCTGGTTGTTTTTTACCAAAATCCGGTTTGATCTTTTTTACCCTTCATACGGGGATACATATCCCACTTACAATGGCGCCATTGGTATGACCTATGAGCAGGGTGGTATTTCAGGGGGACTTGGAATAATAAATGAGGACGGTGATACACTGACCCTGGTGGACAGAGCTTTGCACCACTACACAACTTCACTCAGTACCATTGAAGCTTCTTCGCTGAATGCAGGGAAACTGGTAAAAGAGTTCAGGAAATATTTTAACAATGCAGTGTCGAACGGGGTGGGAGAATACAAGGCATACATTATCCGTAACGATTCTAAAGATGCGCAGCGAACAGACAAGCTGATGGATTTGCTGGATAAGAACGGAATTCAATACTCCACCGGCAGTGGCACGGGGAAAGGTTATAATTATGCTTCCGGGAAAGAAGAGGCCTTTACGATCGGTAATAATGATATTGTTATAAGTACCTATCAGCCCCGTTCTGCGATGGTAAAGGTTTTATTTGAACCCAAATCGAAATTGTCTGATTCTGCCACTTATGATATCACCGCCTGGTCATTGCCGTATGTCTATGGCTTAACAGCATACGCATCGAAAGAAAAAATTTCAACCGGCGGGCCTGTAATCAAGTCAAAAGCGGTGAATACAAACACAGAATACGGCTATGTAATGCCATGGAATGGTGTCAGAACAGTAAGAACAGTCGGTCAGTTGATGAAGAAAGGGATTTTGCTTCGATACTCTGAAGCGCCTTTTGAAGTAAACGGAAATAAGTTTGACCGGGGTTCGGTGATAATTTTAAAGACTTCGAATCAGAAATTTGGTACTGATCTCTGGAATGTGGTAAGAGCCATTGCTGATGAAAACAATATCCAGCTTTATCCCGTTACAACCGGGTTGGTTGACAAAGGGTTTGATTTTGGCAGTGATATGGTGCACTCCATGAAGGCTCCCAGGATTGTTTTGATAACAGGTGATGCCATTAGTACAACGGCGGCAGGAGGTATCTGGAGTTTCTTTGAGCAAGAATTGAATTACCCGATTACACAAGTAAGTACCAACGATGTACAGCGAATTGACTGGAGCAAAGTGGATGTGGTGATTATGCCCGATGGCAACCATCGCTATCTTAATGATAAAGACGTTGCAGAGAATTTTAAGAACTGGATCAAAAAGGGTGGCCGGGTTGTTGCTTTGGAATCTGCGGTAGCACAATTGGCCAAAGCAGAAATTGCATTCAAGACTAAAAAGGGAGAAGAGGCAGATAAGAAGGATAAAGAAAAAGAAAAGCCTGGTTATGATGCGCTCAACCGGTATGAAGACAGGGAAAGGGATGCATTGTCTGGTATGACTGCTGGCTCCATTTACCGGATTGAACTGGATAATACACATCCGCTGGCTTTTGGTTATCCAGATTATTATTATGCATTGAAGCAAGATGATTA
>CAYPBW010000214.1:0-4139 GCA_964409055.1 uncultured Chitinophaga sp.
ATAAGTATAAGGCGAACAAACGCAGCCAGATGCTGAAATACCATATTCAGACATCGGGAAGAAGTTTACATGCACAAGAAATTGATTTTAATGATATCCGTACTACACTGCAGGCCCTGTACGCTATTTATGACAACTGTAATTCACTGCACACAAATGCTTATGATGAAGCGATTACCACACCTACCGAGGAAAGTGTGAGGAGGGCCATGGCGATTCAATTGATTATAAACCGTGAGTTGGGTTCTGCCAAAACAGAAAACTTCATACAAGGGTCATTTGCTATTGAAGAATTAACTGACCTCGTAGAAGAAGCAGTTTTAGCAGAGTTTGATAGAATAACAGAAAGAGGTGGTGTACTCGGGGCGATGGAGCGAATGTACCAGCGAAATAAGATACAGGAGGAGAGCCTGTATTATGAGCATCAGAAGCATACAGGGGAGTTACCATTAATTGGGGTAAATACATTTCTCAATAAAAAGGGTAGTCCTACAGTTATTCCGGGAGAGGTAATACGCAGCACAACAGAAGAAAAGGAACAACAAATTGAAAACCTGAAAGCTTTCTGGAAGAGAAATGAAAACAAGTCCGGGGAGATGCTGATGCGATTAAAATCAGTCGCTATTAACAATGGCAACTTATTTGCGGAATTAATGGAAACGGTGAAGTATTGTTCTCTTGGCCAAATTACACATGCCTTATATGAAGTAGGCGGACAGTACCGGCGTAATATGTAAATGGCTAATAACTGAAATCGAGTACTGCATTGTAGCCATATTTTTGGTGTGCCTGTATGGACACACCAATCTTTTTGTAGAGGCTGAGACAAACATCCCTGTGCCCAAGCGAGGGAACACCTTCGTCAATTAACAGGGACATTACTATAGCCAGCGGCTCTTTATTACCATAGTCACAACATTCGCCGTTGAAATACTTTTTTGACAGGCACTCCTGGGTATTTCGTTCGTGACCTACATAACCTGTAACCCCGGCATACAACGCATGACATTTAGCGCTGTTAAAACAGTTTATATCTGCTTTTAAACCTGCAATGGGTTTGATCTTTTTTAAAGTATCCAGCAAGCTGGTGTAATACCAGGAATTAACAAGGTAGCCCTGACCAGATTTTTCAGGATATTGCTTTACAACAGTATTGGCAAATAATACCGGATTGGCCCGCAGCAGGTTTAATATATATACTACTTCTTTTTCCGGGCCTGTCATGTAGTTAGCATTTTTTGCAGTATTGCATTTCAGGTATACCGGATTGTTCCATTCAGCAGAATAAGTTGCGAGAGGTGAGACGGGTGTGTTTCCCGGCCCGCTGATAAAGGAGGCTGCAGTAAAAAATAGAAGGATCGAAACAAGTGTAACTATTCTCATAACCAGTATTAGCCTAATGACGGCTGCTTCGCTTTTTTATTGTTGGTTCAGGCTTAAAAAAATGTGAAAGGCGCCCTCGTATTTTCAGCTACCTTCGCAGCGTTCATAAATTTCAACTATTGCGTTTTACAGAGTTTAATTTCCGCCCTGAGTTGTTGGAAGGCATTGAGGCCTCCAATTACGAAACAGCCACCCCCGTACAGGAACAAGTGATACCGTCTATATTATCCGGCAGGGATATCATTGCGTCGGCACAGACAGGTACGGGTAAAACAGCCGCCTTCCTGTTGCCGGTAATGAACACTCTTTTGAATAATCATGTGGATGGCCAGGTAGGTGCACTCATCATTGTGCCTACAAGAGAACTGGCTATTCAGATAGCACAACATATAGAGGGCCTTTCTTATTTCACCCATTTAAGCTCCATTGCAATTTATGGGGGTAGTGATGCTCAAAATTTTGTTGCCGAAAAGAAGGCATTGCAAATGGGGGCTGACATCATTGTGTGTACCCCCGGAAGGATGATTGCTCATTTAAATATGGGCTATGTCAATTTAAAAGGGCTGCAGTTTTTGGTTTTAGATGAAGCTGACCGCATGCTGGACATGGGATTCCAGGATGATATCAATCGTATTATAAAAGCATTGCCGGAAAAGCGGCAGAATCTTTTATTTTCTGCAACCATGCCAGAAAAGATAAGACAGCTGGCCAGGAAAATTCTGCACAATCCGGTTGAAGTAAATATTGCCATTTCAAGGCCGCCTGAAAAAGTAGTACAGAAAGCTTTTATTGTATACGAGCCCCAAAAATTACCCCTGATCAAAAAACTACTCAAGGAAACGGCTTATAAAAATGCATTGATCTTTTGCAGTAAAAAGCAAACAGTAAAGCAACTGCGCAGGGAATTAAGGCAGGGTGGATTCAATATTGAAGAGATTCATAGTGACCTTGAGCAATCACAACGGGAAAGTGTTTTGCAGGCTTTCACCAGCGGACGCATCCCTATATTGGTGGCTACTGATATTTTAAGCAGGGGAATTGACATTGATACCATTGACCTGGTAATTAACTATGATGTACCACACGACGGTGAGGATTATGTACACCGCATTGGCCGTACAGCCAGGGCTGAGGCCGATGGGGTGGCGTATACATTAGTCAGTGAAAAAGAGCAGAACCGTTTTGCTTCAATTGAAAAATTGATTGATAAAGAAGTGGAAAAGGGATTGATACCCCATGAATTAGGCCCGGCTCCTGCTTATTCTCCCCGGCAGAGAGGCGGGGGGAACAGACCAAAACAGCGATTTTATCGTTCTAATAACAACCGGAAAAAATAAAAAGGTTATTTTTAAGAATGCAAATTGTTGTACTCAGAAAATATTCAAAAAAATTACTGGTTTTTTCTTCTGCCATTATACTGGGCTTTGTATCTGATGCACAGCCACAAAGTAATAATTATGCGACGAATGATTATTTTTTGAAATCTTCAGCAGTACCCGGAACAGATTCAGCAGAAACAGGCGATAAAAAAAGCTCTGTAACCACAGGTGTGGGTTCGGCTTTAACAAAATATGGAAAAGCTAACCAGCTTTATGTGAGCATGGTTGACTCCCTTTCAAAGGTGCTGTTTAGGTACCCTCTTATTGATTCTTCCGGACTCAATTATGCAAAAGAATGGGTAGGTACGCCTAATATGGGTTTGCGTCGCCCCAATTATGTGATCATACATCACACCGCTAATAACAGTTGCGAGGCTACTTTACAGGAGTTTACTACCCCCGGTGGAAGAGAAGCCAGTGCTCATTATGTTATTTGCAAGGATGGTACGGTACATCATATGCTGAATGACCTGTTGCGTTCTCATCATGCAGGTGAGAGCAAATGGGGTAATAATACCGATATAAATTCGAGCAGTATTGGGATTGAGCTGGTCAATAATGGATCACAACCATATACTGAGGAACAATTAAACAGTCTTACGATATTACTCGACCGCCTGAAAACAGCCTACAAAATTCCTGCACCCAATTTTATTGGTCATGGAGATGTAGCGCCTTCCCGCAAAGCTGACCCCAGTTCAAAATTTCCATGGAAAGAAATGAGCGAAAAAGGATTCGGTCTCTGGTGGGATGATACAACGGGTGTAGAAGTTCCGGATAATTTTGATTACCTGTTGGGATTGCGTATCATCGGCTATGATATTTCGGCTCCTGCCTCTGCAGTGGCAGCGTTCAAGAGACACTTTATGAAAGATGGATCAGGAGGGGCAATGAATGCAGCAGTCCGTAAAATCATTTATGTACTCTACAGGAAATACCTGTAATTGACAATTCTGTCAGTTTTCTCTCCCAATTAAGCGAACCGGCCGGGCTTTCTTTCATACATTAGCATTCTTAATCTGATAGTATGCGAAAGTTACAGGCACTGATTTTAGTGATCACTCTACTGGTTACTTATAGCTGCAATACCGGCAAATATGCTGCAACCAATAAAAGTTATAAAAAGCAGGTAAAAAAGTTTGCCAAAGCACTGGCAGAATACCCGGTAAAAGATTCTTTTACTACGGCTGCAGAATGGGTAGGTACTACCAATTTTTCTATGCGGAAACCCAATTATGTAATTATTCATCATACCGCCCAGGACAGTTGCGGGCAAACTTTAAGAACCTTTACGCTGCCAAGGACACAAGTAAGCTCTCATTATGTTATTTGTAAAGACGGGACTGTACACCATATGCTGAATGATTTGCTGAGAGG
>CAYPBW010000215.1:0-4114 GCA_964409055.1 uncultured Chitinophaga sp.
CTTTGTCCCATTACCGTAGCGGCACATAAAAATGAATTGTTGTGGTGCTGCTCATGTGCCGGGAAGATAAGTGAGTTCAGTACTTCGCAGCAGGAGATGGTGGAGTTATCACCGAGGTAAGAGTTGATCAGCCTTGCGCCGTATTTCAGTTGCGAATTGGAACCCAGCATAAACCGGACGGCCTTTACCCCATAGAACACCCGGCTGCCAAAACCAATGATACCATTTACCAGTTCACAGCCTTCACCAATCTGTGATTTGGCATCCGGTGAAGAATTAATGGTAATGTTCTTGATTTTATTAGCGCCTTTCAGGTATGCATCGCTCCCGATCCAGGTGTCCTTGATGATCTTGCAGTTTTTGATTACTGTGCGGTCGCCAACCTTTCCGTAATAACCGCGGCGGGTATCAAATTTTTTATCGGTGAATATTTTGAATTGCTCCTGCAGCTTTTCATTGTCCCTGTATTTTGACCAGAGCCAGGCATCGCCGGCCTGCATACCGTTGAAGGGTAATACACTTCGCCCGGCATTTTCATTACAGATCTCCATCCAGATACGGACGGATTCTTTCTCTCCTTCTTTTACTACACCATTCCCAAACTTGGAATGATCGGTGGTGGCCAGTTCATTGATGTTGACCAGCATCACATCATTACCAACAATGTAATGGCTCATGAAGTTGACATTGTCCACTACCACATTGTCGCCGAAATCGCAACTGATGATGGTGCTGTTGTATAAGCCTACGGGCATCCGCAGGTTATTGAATTCATGAAACCAGGGCTCCAGTTTGCCAATGCGGATAAGGCCAAAGAATGAACAACGTTTTACCAGCCTTGCATCGAAGGCATCAGCAACGAGTATTTTACTCCAGTCATCAGAGCTGTTGTCGTTTTTTTCTAAGATTTTTATTTCAGCCGAAGTAAGCTGACGGTACTTTGTTTTACTGCGGTGCTGGATATTGCGCAGGTAGTATTCGTCTTTGCCTTTAGGGATATACTGTTTCGGGATAAAATCGTAGCCAAGAGAGGATACTGGTTGTTTGTTGATGATGTTCATGGCGCTGGTTGCTGGTTACTGGTTTTTTTGCTGGTTATTATAGTACATGTTTTTGCCCCGTATCTCGACACCCGTAACCCGCTACTCAACAGTCACACTCTTCGCCAGGTTTCTCGGCTTGTCCACATCCAATTGCTTGGCCACACCAATATAATAGGCCAGCAGTTGCAGCGGAACCACACTCAGCATGGGCGCTACAATTTCATCCGCTTCCGGAACGATCA
Source organism: uncultured Chitinophaga sp. (assembly GCA_964409055.1). Classification (GTDB taxonomy): domain Bacteria; phylum Bacteroidota; class Bacteroidia; order Chitinophagales; family Chitinophagaceae; genus JJ008. Next base: position 1,286 of record CAYPBW010000215.1, read on the forward strand.
TCACATCATTGGAAAGAGAAGCAGACAGCTCATCGCCTTCAGTGATCACGGAAATCACTTTTCCTTTTCTTGCTTTGATCTCCTGCATATTGCTCACCACTTTTTCATGGTAAGTATCTTTGGTGGCTACAAATACCACCGGTAAATTTTCATCCACCAGTGCGATAGGACCATGCTTCATTTCAGCAGCCGGGTAACCTTCTGCATGTATATAAGAGATCTCTTTCAGTTTTAATGCACCTTCCAGTGCAACAGGGAAATTGTATCCACGGCCGAGGTAAAGGAAGTCCCTTGCATCTTTGTACTTTTCTGCCAGTGATTTGATGTTATCACTGTGTTTGAGTGTCCAGGCCACTTTCTCCGGCACTTCATTCAGTTCTTTCAGCAGGTGCATATAGCGTTCCTGTGAAATACTGCCTTTGATATAACCGATCTTTAATGCGATCATGGTCAATACGGCCAGTTGTGCTGTAAATGCCTTGGTAGAAGCAACGCCAATCTCCGGCCCGGCATGGGTATAGGCGCCGGCATGACTGGTGCGGGCAATGGATGAACCAACTACATTTACCACACCTAAAATGATAGCGCCTTTCGATTTGGCATTTTCAATAGCCACTAATGTATCAGCCGTTTCACCGCTTTGTGATATGGCAATGATCACATCGCCTTTGCTGATCACCGGGTTGCGGTAGCGGAATTCAGAGGCATATTCCACTTCTACATTGATGCGGCAGAGTTCTTCAAAAATATATTCAGCTACCAGTCCGGCATGCCAGCTGGTGCCGCAGGCAATCATCACAATGCGGTTGGCATTCATGATCTGCTCCGCATATTGCTGAATGCCGCTCATGGTAATGGTGCCGGCTTCTGCATCCAGCCTTCCGCGGAGGCAATCATAAATAGTTTGCGGCTGTTCAAAAATTTCTTTCAGCATGAAATGATCGTAACCGCCTTTTTCAATAGCTGCCAGTTCCAGGTCAAGCTTTTGTACATAAGGAGTGATCTTTTCGTTGCCGAGGTTTTTCAAGATTAACTGGTCGGGTGTAATGATCGCTAACTCATAATCATTTACGTACACCACTTCTTTGGTGTATTCCAGCATGGGCGAGGCATCAGAGCCGAGAAAATGCTCGCCTTTACCGACACCGATCACCAGCGGACTTCCCTTGCGGGCAGCAATGATGGTGTCGGGTTTATCTTCATCAAGCAATAAAATAACATAGGCACCGGTAACTCTTTTCAATGCCACACGAACAGCTTCTTCCAGGTCGCACTGGTTGTTATTACGTATCTCTTCAATAAAGTTGAGCAGTACTTCTGTATCTGTGTCGCTGTGAAAAGTGTAACCTTTATTGATCAGCTCCTGTTTGAGCTGGTTGTAATTTTCAATAATACCATTATGGATCATGGCCAGTTTTCCGCTGGCAGATTGATGGGGATGGGCATTGCGGTCGCTGGGTTCGCCATGGGTGGCCCAGCGGGTATGGCCGATGCCTGCATGGGCATGCAGGTCTTTGCCAACGATAGCATCTTCGAGTTCGGCTACCTTTCCTTTTTTCTTGTAAACTTTTAGTCCTCCGTTCTGTAAAGCAACGCCGGTGCTGTCGTAGCCGCGGTATTCCAGTCGTTTAAGGCCTTTGATAATTATAGGATAAGCTTCCCGGGGTCCGGTGTAACCAACGATTCCACACATAAGTGATTAATGGTTTTGATTGATGGATTTTGAATTGCGGACAAAAATATTGATTTCGGTATAGGACAAAAACAAACCTGCAAAAAACCGCAAAGTTTATTTATCTCGTTGATTGACTTTGATTTTTGGCCCAGCGTTTAAAGCAAGACACCTTTCAATAACAAGAAAGCTGTGCCGAAATAAATGAGCAAACCTGTCACATCTACAAGAGTGGCAATGAAGGGGGTGGAAGAAGTGGCGGGGTCGGCACCCAATTTTTTGAGTAATAAAGGAAGCATAGAGCCCATGATCGTTCCCCACAGCACCACACCAATGATGGCGGTACCAATGGCAAAACCGATACGGATAAAATGTTCTCCAAACAGGCCGAAGAAATGATGACCGCCATAGATAATAAAGAAGCCGACAATACCGAGTGTAATACCCATGAACAGCCCTGATAAAATTTCCCTTCGTGCAATTCGCCACCAGTCTTCTACCGTTATTTCTCCGAGTGCCAGGGCTTGTATGATCAATGTGGCTGCCTGTGATCCGCTGTTGCCACCGCTGGAAATGATGAGCGGAATAAAAGTGGAGAGTACCAATACCTGCTCCAGTGTTTCCTGGAAATTGGCCATGGCGGCGATGGTCAGCGTTTCACCAACAAACAAAATAAAAAGCCAGATGATCCTTTTCTTGTACAATTTAAAAATGGGCACATCCAGGTAAGGTTCTTCCAGTGCTTCGGTACCTCCCATTTTTTGCATGTCTTCACTAAACTCTTCTTCGGCTACCCAAAGAATATCATCAATGGTAACAATTCCTAACAATTTATTGCTTTTGCTCACTACCGGCAATGCTACCCGGTTATTCATCTTGAACACTTCACTGGCGGTTTCCTGGTCATCCTCGGGGTGCAGGGCCACGAATCGTTCATCCATCAGTTCCTCTACTTTTTTATCCGGCGGATTTAGAATGAATTCCCGGATGCGGATATCGTCAAGCAGTTCGCCTTTTTCGTTGATGATATAGATAACGTTGATCGTTTCACTGTCTTTGCCAAACTTGCGGATGGTGGTGAATACTTCTTCGATGGTATTCCAGGGGTAGACATACACATAATCGGGGGTCATCAAACGGCCGATACTGTTTTCCGG
>CAYPBW010000216.1:0-4013 GCA_964409055.1 uncultured Chitinophaga sp.
CCTGCAGCTTGCTGTAATAGCACATGGCAGGAGGTGTCACATCGCCACCAATTTGCCGGGCTGCATTAAGGATGGTAGTACCGGGTTCAACATCTATAGTGATGTTGTCAATGGTTACTTTAAATAATTTCTTCTCTTCAGCCATACAATTCATTTATGCAGGTGTTGCCACCTTTATCGGATCAGCATAATGTGCCAGTCCATAATTTCTTCTTTGTGCATCATCCGGGTTGGTAACATGCCATTCAAATTCATCACGGAAATGACGGATCGCTGCGGCCACCGGCCATGCTGCTGCATCACCCAGCGGGCAAATCGTATTTCCCTCAATCTTTCTTTGTATATCCCACAGCAAATCGATATCGCTCATCTTTCCTTTTCCAATTTCCAGGTTCCATAGAATTTTTTCCATCCAGCCGGTTCCCTCACGGCAAGGCGAACATTGTCCGCAGCTCTCATGGCGATAGAATCTTGCCAATGTATAGGTATGCCGAACCACACACTGACTGTCATCCATCACGATGAAACCACCTGAACCCATCATTGAGCCGGAAGCGAATCCACCGTCGGCAAGGCTCTCGTAATTCATGTACCTTGTTTCTCCTTTTGCAGTTTTCAGCAAGAGGTTAGCCGGCAAAATGGGCACTGATGAACCACCAGGAATACAGGCCTTCAGTTTTCTTCCGTTGGCAATTCCGCCGCAATACTCATCACTGTAGATAAACTCCTCAACCGAAATGGTCATATCGATCTCATACACTCCGGGCTTATTAATATTGCCACAAGCAGAAATAAGTTTTGTACCGGTGGATTTACCTACACCAATTTTGGCATATTCTTCTCCGCCTTCGTTCACAATGGGAACAACTGCAGTGATCGTCTCCACATTGTTGACCACAGTAGGGCAATCCCACAAGCCTTTTACCGCAGGAAAAGGAGGTTTAATCCTTGGGTTTCCTCTTTTACCTTCCAATGATTCCAGCAAGGCTGTTTCTTCACCGCAGATATAAGCACCGGCACCTCGTTGTACATAGATCTCCAGGTCAAAGCCGGTACCTAAAATATTTTTCCCTAACCAGCCATTGTTTTTTGCTTCAGCGATGGCTTGTTCTAAAATATCAACGATCCAGGCATACTCGCCGCGGATATAGATATAAGAACGGTTAGATCCTAATGCGTAGGAAGATGTAATCATCCCTTCGATCAGTAAATGTGGAATGAATTCCATCAGGTAGCGGTCTTTGAAAGTTCCGGGTTCTGATTCATCCGCATTTACCACCAGGTAGCGGGGTACTCCTTCTGGTTTTGCCAAAAAGCTCCACTTCATTCCTGTTGGAAATCCAGCACCGCCACGACCACGAAGACCGCTTTTCTTTACTTCATCGGTAACCTGGTCCGGCGTCATTGACTTCAACGCCTTTTCCACACTACGATAGCCTCCTTCACGGCGATACACATCATAGTACCGGATGCCTTCGATGTGTGCTTTGTCTAATAATAATTTTCTTCCCATATTCCTCTACCCCAAAGGGGGATTATTAATTTCCAAAATTGCTCTCCTCTATTTATTCTCTAGATGGCTTTTATTTAAAATTTCTATTAATAAGTTTCGTCACCAAATATGCCAGTAAAAGGCCAGCTCCTACACTTATCAAACTAATTTTTGTGCTTCTATTTATTATTATTAATCCAATCAAAAGAAGTGTTAAAGAAGTCACTAGCAGAATTAGGTCTAAAACTCTACTCTTTTTTTTAACTCTTTTATTTTGATCTTCATACATTATTCAATTATCCTTTTATTGCCTGCCTCGCAAATAACAACCACCTTTTTCCTTTCTTCACCCACACTTCCAGCACTTTCAAACGGAAGTTGCCTTCTTTACCATTTAATGCAGCTGTAATGTCTGCCACAAACCTTGCATGCGCCACATTTCCATTTACTTCCACCCGTAAACTGTCTTCTTTATAACTGTTATATTTCATATAACCTGTTTCCAGGTTTTTGATCAGCTCATTTTTAGTTTCCACCCAGCCATTACTGTGTCCATAACTCAGTACTTTATCTGTTTGCTGGTTGACGGAAACCGTATTTCCTTTTACCAATGCCTGGTGAAACTCTTTTATCGTTGTTGCCAGTTTTGTCTCTTCGGTTTGTGCACCGGCCACAACTGCCGCTAATAAAAGAACTATGACTAATAACTTTTTCAAGTATTAGTTTTTGGCTGCTGCAGTACTCCTGCATTCAGCAATGATAGCATCTATCTTTTCTTTGGTCAGATGCTCTTTATAATATTTTCCCTGCTGCATCATAGGTGCATAACCACAGGCACCGAGACATTCTACCGTTTTCAGGGTAAACATGCCGTCCGGTGTTGTTTCACCCGGCTTGATTCCCAGCTTTTCGTAAATGTATTTCACGATATCGTCGCTGCCATTCAGCATACAGGGACCTGTTTGACAAACTTCAAACATGTATTTACCAACTGGTTTCAGGTTAAACATGCTGTAGAAAGTAGCCACTTCATACACTTCGATAGGCTTCAGGTTCAGTACTGACGCCACATAATCCATAGTATCTGTACTAAGCCAGCCACCAAATTCCTCCTGGGCCAGGTGCAAAACAGGTATCAAAGCACTCTTCTGCTTTCCCTGCGGATAGCGGTCAACAATGCGTTGTACCTCTTTTAATTTCTCGTCTGAAAAACTCAAACTCATTTTCTTTATTCATTTTAGTCATGCTTCGGCAGGCTCAGCATTACATATAAATTTTTTATGCATCCAATTCTCCGGCAATCAGGTTCAAACTACTCATTGTCATGATCGCATCACTCAGCATTGAACCCTTTATCAATTCTTCAAAAGCCTGGTAATACACAAAACAAGGTCTGCGGAAATGCAAACGATACGGTGAACGTCCGCCATCACTGATCAGGTAAAATCCTAACTCTCCGTTAGCCGCTTCTATCGGGTGATACACCTCTCCTGCCGGGATTTCGGTCTCTCCCATGATGATCTTGAAATGCCAGATCAACGCTTCCATTTTTGTATATACATCAGCTTTCGGAGGCAGGTAATACTCGGGTACATCAGCATGATATACTTCTGCTTCTGCACCTTTGAACTCCTGTACTTTTTGGTAAGCCTGCTCAATAATGCTCAGGCTCTGCCACATTTCCTGGTTACGAACCAGCCAGCGATCATAATTATCACCTGTTGTTCCTACCGGTATATTGAATTGAAAATCTTCGTAGCTGGAGTAAGGAGAATGCACCCTAAGGTCATAGTCCACACCTGCAGCCCGGAGATTGGGTCCGGTAAACCCATAATTCAATGCTCTTTCAGCACTAATGGCGCCGGTTCCCATAGTTCTTTCCATAAAAATCCTGTTACGTTGAAACAGGTTTTCAAATTCTTTCAGAACAGCAGGATATTCTTTCAGAAATTTTTCCAGCTTCTGGAATGCTATATCATTAAAGTTTCTTTCGAAACCGCCGATGCGGCCAATATTAGTGGTAAGTCTTGCACCGCAAACCTCTTCATAGATTTCATAGATCAATTCCCGGTATTGCATCACATACAGGAAGCCGGTATAAGCACCAGCGTCCACTCCTACAATGGAGTTGCAGATCAGGTGATCTGAAATTCTGGAGAGCTCCATAATAATAACCCGGAGATAGTCTACCCTCTTTGGCGTTTTCACTCCCAGCAATTTCTCGCAGGTCATGTGCCAGCCCATATTATTCAGCGGAGAAGAACAGTAGTTTAACCTGTCGGTTAATGTAGTGATTTGTGCCAGCGGACGGCGTTCAGCCAGCTTTTCAAATGCCCGGTGTATATAACCAATGGTTTGCTCTGTTGAAACGATCCTCTCGCCATCCAGTTCCAGAATATTCTGCATCACACCATGGGTAGCCGGGTGGGTAGGACCCAGGTTCAGCGTGGTGGTAGTTTTTTCAATTGAGCCTTCGGGTAATTTGATATGATGTTCTGACATTATTAATTTTCAAATTGAC
>CAYPBW010000217.1:0-4008 GCA_964409055.1 uncultured Chitinophaga sp.
CACTGTGCACAGCGCAATGCCTGCATTGCGTAACCCTAAAAATAAATTATCTTCAAAGCCCGGCACTGCGTGTGCACTGAACCGCTATACTCAACTAGTGTGTATTGCTTTGCACACATGATGTTGTTGTAGGGACGCAGGTGTGAGTTAAAATGTGTGGGTGATGCCATGACAGGTGTGAGCGAGGGTGTACTATTAAGCGGCTGAGTATAACACGCTGCACACGCAATGCCTTTCTTCTTAAAGAAATTATCCTTACCTTCATATGGCACTGCGCATGCAGCAGGACCGTCGTACGTCACCCTAAAAAAGTAACCTGCACATATTCAAACACCCATGACTTTGCCACACGACCCGACGCTTTTTTTATCTTTCCGCAAAAGGTGGTGCAAGGTTCATAAAAGCCCCAACACAAAGCCAATCCCGAGTGTATTCAGTACAAAGAGCTGAAAATCAGACCGCAAAGCCCACCCACCCCGGCCGACTGAATCCAAATATGCTTTGGTTTAGTTATAGCCTTAACAACTATCCCGAACTATCATAAAAAATAATTTCAGTTTCTGTAATAAACGAAACCTTCATGCCACTTATAGATAAATGATTAGATTATGAAACAGGAATTAACCGCAGGAACTACCCCAAAATTCAGCCCGTTTAACCGATACGCTTATGTCGCCTTCATGGTACTCGTTGTGTATCTTTTTATTAAGGGAGACTATGAGTGGGCATTTTCCAACATGGGAATTGCACTTATTTTCGACCCGTTCAACCCCTCTGTAAAATGGCAGCAAAGACCCCTCTATCAAAAAGTATGGCTGCTGGTTCATTTAGCAATCACTTTTGCAGGTTTGTTCTATACCATCTTTTTATAACATTAAATACTCACATTAAAATAAATTAAAATGAAAAGAAATTTTCTTTTAGCATCGCTATGCCTTTTGTCTTCAGTAGTTGCGTTAGCTCAGCAAAACAACACAAATAATGCATTACTCTGGAAAGTAACCGGCAATGGATTAAAGAAAACGTCTTACCTTTTCGGCACCTACCACTTCCTTACCAATGGTTTTATAGATACGCTACCGTCGGTGAAAAATGCTTATGCTGCCAGCGACATGGTTGTTGGAGAATTACATATTGATAGCAATATACAAGCTCCCATGATGGAAGCCTCGATGCTAAAAGGGACAACTTTGCAAAAAGAATTGCCCGATACACTTTACACAATGGCAGGCAAATGGTTTAAAGAGGAGGCAGGATTTGATATTGCACAACTAAGCCAGGTTAGCCCCTTTGCTCTTATGTCGTTTGCGATGGCTATTACTCAGCAGAAATATTTTCCAAACAAACCGGGAGAAATTCAACTGGATACTTATTTCCAGCAGGCAGCTAAAAAAGACGGAAAGAAGGTGGTGGGTTTAGAAACTATACAGATGCAGATCAAGGCCATTTATGGGCAGATGACCCTGCAAAGACAGGTAACGCTTTTAAGTGAACTATTTAAAGAAAAGGATGGTTTGAAACAAATGGTCGGCTTTATGAATACAGCCTATATTTCAGAAAACCTGGATGCGATGCAGCAATTGGTGTATGGCAGCAGTTACAAACCAGAAGAGGTGAAGGCATTGCTGGATGACCGCAATAACTATTGGATGCAACAACTGCCCGGACTGATGAATGAACAATCTTTGTTTGTGGCTGTAGGAGCTTTACATTTGGTAGGTAAAAGCGGTTTGGTGAATCAATTAAAAGAGAAGGGCTACACAGTAACGCCGGTAAATATAAAAAATCAGTGAGCGAAAAAGAGTTTTTATCACAGCTTAAAGAGCACCAAAATATTATTTATAAACTGGTGCATCTTTATGCAAATACAGAAGAAGATAAGAAGGACCTATACCAGGAAATAGTATTTCAGGCATGGAAAACATATGGAGCTTTCAGAGGCGAAGCTAAGTTCAGCACCTGGTTATATCGCCTTTGTTTAAATACCATCTTCACTATCCAGCGGAAAACAAACAGGATTGAGTATACCGATACAGCAAAATTTGAAGAAACATATACTACCGCATCTGGCAATGATGAAGTTGATAGATTATACAGTGCAATACAAAAATTGCCAGAGACGGAAAGAGCAATCATTTCCCTTCATTTGGATGGATATGATAATAAAGAAGTTGGTGAATTGATTGGTATTACGGCAAACCTGGTAGCAGTAAAAATTCACAGGATTAAACAGCAGTTAGCTTCACTATTAAAAAATATATAATGGATATTGAAAATGTATGGCAACGTAGTGGGGGTAGTGATGACGCATTGAATAAAATGATGCAGCAAAAAGATTTTAGTAACCTTCATTCCAAATTGCCTTTAAATAAATTAAAGAAAAACCTATTAATTGGTTTACTACTGGCAGCTCTTATTACTGCCTTTTATGTAGCATCATTTTTCTTCATCGGGATTTGGCAAGTTCATATAGCTATAGCTATTGCAATACTTTTCAATATTATTGTGGGATTTGATACCTGGAAATTGTATACGAACATAAATGTAAACGTTTCCACAACAAACTCGTTAAAAGACGAATTGCAAAAAAACCATTCCAGCTTTCAAAGGTGGTGGCGTATACAGGAAAGATTAAGCTTATTTGTTTATCCAATTGCGGCAACGGGTGGTTTTATATTGGGTGGTGTTGACGGTTCGGGCAAATCAGTTGAAGCATTTTTATACAACCCAAAAATGTTGCTTGTGTTGGGAGTTACCCTTTTAATTTTAGTTCCTATATGCTATTATGGCGCAAGATGGATGTTCAACTATGCATATGGGAAGCATCTGCAAAAGTTAAAGGCAAGTATAGATGAATTAAGCTAGAGGAAGATCTAACAACTATAGTCATATGAGACAAAGGGCGAACGTACAACAGGGAGTTTGCTGCTAGGACGGCAGACGAATATATTATCAGCTTCATATCACTATCAGCCTATATCCAATCTGACAGAATTCTATCAGCTTTTGTTGTTATCTTCATCATCAGTTTTTCAATCGGCAGCGGCTCCGGGCTGGACATTATAAAATACCAGCACAGCAGCAAACTCTGACCGTTGTAGGCAAGGCAAAAGGATCACATTCACCATTAAATATTTTTACAAATGAAGATATTGTATTTACTCTTGTTATTTGTATTAACGGTAACTTTTAGCTCTTGTGAAAGTGGTAAAATCAAATCAAACAAGCCTGAAATTGCAACGACAGAGCTTGAGAAATTAATTGGCACCTGGAGATTAATCGAATTTTCAGATTTAGACTCCGCAACCTCACAGTGGACACATCGATATGGGAAAAATCCAAAAGGATATTTTACATATACCAAATCCGGCATAGTGAATCTTAATATTTGTGCTGAAACACCTTTGAAAATTTCAGAAGACTCAGCCAAAAACTATAATATTAATTTGTTGAATTGGGTAGACCATTTTGCATTAGGATATTTTGGAACTTACACAGTTGATTTCAATAAATCTGTTGTGACACATCATGTTAAGGGGGGCTCTTTACCTTGGTATATTGACACCGATCAACCACGACAATTTGTTTTAAAGGGTGACACTTTAATCATTGGAGATAGTAAAACTTGGAAGCGGGTACTTGTAAAAACAGACTAGTGGATGTAAATGCCCTTCTTACAACATGGGCTTTGCGTTAGTGGGCGGACAGTGCGAATAAAAATATTCGAGCAATAAATTAACTTTAGTGATGGGAGACCGTATACGGTTTCAAAAGCCCACCAACGCAACGCCGCAAACCGTTGGCTGAAATTGGTAAGTAAGCATTGTTTAAATAAATAATAAATCAAATAAACAAGTGTATATTAAACCTTCTTAAACATTATTCAGCTCACATTAACAATGCAGGTGTCGATAAACTTTAAAAGTATTCTACTTACTACACTGGCAGTTTGTATAGTCACTATACTACCTCACTTAGAGATAATTCCACTTCCCTTTGGTTATGTAA
>CAYPBW010000218.1:0-3993 GCA_964409055.1 uncultured Chitinophaga sp.
GAGGCAGTGTAACCTTAACCGCCAGCGCCGGTACTTCTTACCTCTGGAGCAACGGTGCTACCACGCAGGCTATTACATTAAATGCGCCGTTGGGCAGCAATAACTACACCGTACAGGTTACTACAGGAAGCTGTGTCAGCACTTCTGCAGCTACCACGGTTACGGTGAATCCTGTACCAACAGCTACCATCAGTGCCAGCGGCCCTACCACTTTCTGCCAGGGCAATTCAGTAACATTAACGGCCAGCGCCGGCGCTTCCTATCTCTGGAGCAATGGCGCTACCACGCAGGCTATCACCACTGCTACATCGGGCAACTATTCAGTTACCGTTACCAATGCATCCGGTTGCAGCGCTACATCAGCAGCCACTACCGTTACCGTAAATGCTAATCCGCCGGCTGTCATCACCGCCAGCGGACCCACCACTTTCTGCAATGGCGGCAGTGTAACCTTAACGGCCAACAGCGGCACTGCTTATTTGTGGAGCAATGGCGCCACCACACAGGCCATCACCGTAAGCGGACCACTCGGCGCTACCAACTATTCGGTGCAGGTAACACAGGCAGGTGGTTGTGTAAGCAGTTCACCGGTTACTACCGTTACGGTGAACCCGGTACCAACCGCTACTATTACAGCCGGCGGACCTACTACTTTCTGCGAGCCGAATAATGTAGTGCTTACGGCATCGGCAGGCAGCAGCTGGTTGTGGAGCAATGGCGCCACCACGCAGGCCATCACTATTTCCTCACCGGCAGCATCGGGTAACTATACCGTTACCGTTACCAACTCCAGCGGATGTTCAGCTACTTCGGCTGCTACCAGTGTTACCGTAAACCCAAGACCTGTTATTACCTTAAGTGCATCACCCTACACCAGCCTGTTCCCCGGTCTTACCACTACGTTGACGGCCAGTGTATCTCCGGCGGGCACTTATACCTATAACTGGTTCAGGAATACAGTGGCCATACCCGGCTCTTCTAACACACTTGCTGTGGACATCAACGGCCTGGGCAGCTATACCGTGCAGGCTACCAATACAGCGGGCTGCAGCAATACCAGCAATACACTGGTGATAGCTGATTCGGCTACCGCAAGAATGTTCATTATGCCTAACCCCAACAATGGCCAGTTTGAAGTAAGCTATTACAGCCCTGCGGCCACCAGCTTTACACTCACCATCTCCGATGCTAAGGGAGCCGTAGTGTACAGCAAGGCCTACACCGTTACTTCACCTTACCAGCGTTTGGCGGTAGATGTGCGCAAGAACGGCAGCGGTATTTATACCATTTCCCTTACCGACCGCAATGGCAAACGCATTGCTGTTGGAAGAGTGATGGTGCATCAATAATGCAAATTGAGTTTAGGTAAGTATAAAAAAAGCCCCGACAGAATCGTCGGGGCTTTTTTTTAATAATTTTTATGTACCCAGCTTCAGTACTACTATGTTTTTTGGTTGCGTCGCACTCTTGTACGTCCGGTAATTCTACTGAGCAAAATGTTGTCACCCTGAGCTTGTCGAAGGGTGAGCCTGTCGAAGGATGAGCCTTCGTATTTCGCATCCCTAATCCCGTATCCAACTTTCCCCTACTTTCCCTATTTTCAGTTTTAATCACTTAAACCTATTCCATGTCCACTTACACAATCAAAATTTTTCAATTCGAACCTGAACGGTTCAAACACTTTGCAGGACTGGAAGATTTAGCACAAGACTAAGAGTTCTAGAAAAATAACTTTAAAGAAGAAAAAACTAGATGCCAACTAAGTTTTTTACAAATCAAGACGACAACAGCTTACTCAAAAAATTTGAGGGAGTATTTACGAATATTGACAGTATTCGTCATTTTGATGCACTCGCAGGCTATTTCAGAACCTCCGGTTATTTCAAGGTTCGGGCTTTTGTGGACAAGCTTCCAAGAATTAGAATTCTTGTGGGTATCAATGTTGACAAGCATTCAACAACTCAAACAGCAAAAAGCCACCTTGAAGTTGTTGAAGCAGAAATTGTTGAATGAAATATTAGGCTAAAAATAAGCATCAGAAATATCTATTTTTACCTTAAATGGCTTTTTTTATAAAAATAAGGTCATTTATTTGACTCTAATTTGTATATTTAGCCTTAAATAAGAAAATCTGTGATCAAAAGCATCGCTATTTCGCAAGTGCTTGACCGTATTCGTTTCGAAAACGGCTGGTGGCTCAACGGCCAAACTGACGAGCATTTTAAAAATATGCCCCACCGGGCCTATTTTCCACAATTTCATGAAATAGCCACTAACTTACAGGTGCATCGTTCTATAGTACTCATGGGTCCCCGGAGGGTGGGTAAAACTGTAATGCTCTATCATCTGGTGCAGCGGCTCCTGGAGGCAGGGCATCCTTCCAAACGCATTTTATTTATCACAGTAGAAAACCCCATCTATAACCACATCGGCTTAGAACAGTTGTTTAAACATGGGTTGGAAGCGGCCGGTGCAGCAGGAGAAACAGACGGCTGGTATGTAATTTTTGATGAAATACAATACCTCAAAGACTGGGATGTACACCTGAAAAGTCTGATGGAAAGCTACCGCAAAACCCGGTTTATAGTATCGGGTTCTGCCGCCGCTGCCTTGCAGTTTAAAAGCAAAGAAAGCGGAGCCGGCCGTTTTACTGATTTCATGTTGCCCCCGCTTACTTTTTATGAATTTATCCAAATGCAACAGTTGTCGCATTTGGTTAATCAGATACAATTGCCATGGGGAAAAAATCAGGTGGATTTTTATTCAACACATGATATTAAAGAGCTGAACCGTTTATTTCTGGATTATATCAATTTTGGGGGCTACCCTGAAGCTATATTTTCGGAAGCGGTACGGAATAATCCGGAAAGGTTTATCCGTAACGATGTGGTGGATAAGGTACTCCTGAGAGATTTGCCGGGCCTTTATGGTATCAGCAATGTGCAGGAACTAAATTCCCTGTTTACCACTATTGCCTATAATACCGCTAATGAGTTTTCGCTTGAAACATTGAGCAGGCAATCCGGCACACCCAAAAACACGATAAAAAAATACCTGGACTATTTAGAGGCTGCATTTTTAATCAAACCCATTAAAAGAATTGACCAATCAGGCAAGCGATTTCAGCGTGAAAATTTTTTCAAAATTTACCTTACTAATCCTTCCTTGCGTTCAGCTTTATTTTCTCCGCTGGAAGCAACCGATGAAGCTATGGGTAACTTAACAGAAACGGCTATTTATGCTCAATGGCTTCACCGGCTTACTTTTACTCCTTTTTATGCCCGTTGGAATACAGGTGAAGTGGACATGATCGGGTTGAGTGAAAAAAATTTAAAGCCTGTCTGGGCTTTGGAAATAAAATGTTCTGATCGATACGCTAAAAATCCCGGGGAATTAAAAAGCCTGATTAAATTTTGTAAAGAAAATGAACTGAAGCAGGCTTTGGTAACAACGGCCACTATACAAGATGTAACAGACTATGAAGGGGTTGAGTTTACTTTTATACCAGCTTCTTCCTATGCATATACTGTTGGAGCTAATACCATGCAGATTCATAAGAACAATCAGTAAACAATATGTCATTCAACGAACAAAACACCGTAGAGCATTTTATCCTTCACCAACTCACAGGGAGTGTACCGGAAGACTGTTTTTACTGATATGAATAAAGGCGCCTTACTCCCACCTTAAAGTATAAGCAGATCCAACAATATCCGGCTTCATCAGCATTAAAAAACCGCCTGTAACTATGTCACTAATTCTCTTTCGGCCGCTTCATACGCTGAAGTCCCTTCTCCTCATTCAGCATACGGTAGTTAACAATCCTGAACCGGTCGCTATAGATTAATTGTTGAAACGAAAGAGCCAGCAAGGCCCTTAGCTCTGCCTGCCGGTGCTTACTCATATCCTTCGGGCCACTGGGGTTCAGGTCTTCCATGGCTGCCAGCTTTTCTACTATGGCCCGGGTTTCGGGTGTTTGCATGGCAGCGCCCA
>CAYPBW010000219.1:0-3991 GCA_964409055.1 uncultured Chitinophaga sp.
AAAGCCTGGATCAGTGTAAATGACAGGATACCCTATACCATATTTTTTGAAAATGATACTACCGCTACCGCACCGGTAAAATACCTGAAGATCACTTCACCGGTGGAGCCAAAGCAGGATGCTGCAACATTAGAATTGGGTAACGTAGGATTCAATAATTTCTCCTTTGATATTCCGCCGGGCAATTCATTTTACTACCAGCGGTTAGATGCAAGGGATTCGGCCGGTTTATTTATTGATATGACGGCAGGCTATGATATTGTTACCAATAATATCTTCTGGGAGTTCCAGGCAATAGATCCCATCACTTTACTGCCACCTGAAGACCCAATGGCCGGTTTTGTATTTGTACAGGATACCCTCAACCCGGAGTATGGCCATGGCTTTGTCAACTTTACGATCAAGCCAAAAACAAATGCACAGACATTGGATACTATTGATGCAAGGGCTTTTATTGTATTTGATGATAATGATACCATTCCAACCAATATCCACAAGAATACGATAGATGCGTTACCACCAGTCAGCCAGGTAAATGCTATCAGCGGTAACGGTACGAACCCTATCACTCTTACCTGGACCGGTGCTGATGATGTGAACGGATGCGGAATAGATTATTATACAATATATGTATCAACTGACCTGGTGAATTACAATGTTTTGTTCCCGGAGATACGCAGAACAGATACTACATTCAGTTTGCCAACCGGGTTTAATTACTGCTTCTTTGTGCTGGCAACAGACAGGGTGGGCAATAAAGAAATATTAAGGCAGGGAGTAACGCAATGCTCAACCATTGGTGGCCCGCTGCCGGTAACCTGGCTTTATTTCAATGGTACCAATGAGGGCAAGAACAACCTGCTGAAATGGGCTACCGGTACCGAGCAAAACAGTAAAGAGTTCAGGCTGGAGCGGTCATTGAACGGAACGGATTACAGCCAGATCGCAGTAATACCGGCCGCAGGTAACAGTACTTCTGAAAGGCGTTATGAATTCACCGATCAGCGTATTGACCGGCTGAACAGCCGTGTTATGTTCTATCGGCTAAAACAGGTAGATATGGATGACCGGTTCAGCTATTCCAATATTGTACGGCTTAACTATAATAAGGAGGGCAATACACCGACAATTGTTTACCCGAACCCGACAAGAGGTGTTATTAATATATTGGCAGGCGACAGGTCAGTAATCGGTAAGGAGGCTATTATAAGCGATGTGAACGGACGAATATTGAAGAAAGTCGTTATTACAGCGGCTAACCAGCAAATTGATCTTAGTAATTATTCAAATGGATTATACCTGATCAGGCTTAGTAATGATGAAGTGCTGAGAGTAATGAAGCAGTAATAATTTTCATGCCAGGGGAAATGATAATTCTCCTTTTACAGGCCGCCAGGTTCTCCTGCCGGCCTTTTTACTTCGCATCAAAGTCCACCACCACCTTCTCTGTTTTGGGATGACTTTGACAGGTAAGGATATAGCCTTTTTCTACTTCTTCCTCTTCTAATCCCCAGTGTACATCCATTGCTACTTCACCTTCTACCAATTTGGCTTTGCAGGTACAGCACATACCGCCTTTGCAGGCATAGGGAAGATCGGCGCCTTGTTTCAGCGCAGCATCAAGAATAGTGGCGTTTCCGTTTAATGACAACTCAAAATCAAAACTGCGGCCATCTAATTTTACCGTTATGTTGCTGACGGGGCCGGTTATCAGCCAGGAATCATCGTCTGTTACCGTATGTTTTTTCTGGCCAGGGGAGGTGAACAGCTCAAAGTGTATTTTCTTTTTATCAATACCTTTTTCTTCTAAATAATCCTTTACGCAGAAGATCATTTCTTCTGGTCCGCAAAGAAAGAATTCATCTGTATTCGCATAATCAACAAGGCCGGACAATTCATTCAATTTATCAGCATTGATACGGCCAAAATTAATTTGCGTATCCGTTCTTTCCCGGCTTAAAATATGAACCAGGTTGAACCGGTTCATGTATTTATTCTTCAGCGCTTCCAGTTCTTCAAAGAAAATAATAGAACTGCGGTTTCGGTTGCCATATACCAGGGTAAAACTGCTTTCCGGCTCTGTGGCCAATGTTGTTTTAATAATAGATAAAACCGGGGTGATGCCGCTGCCGGCTGCAAAGGCCGTATAATTTTTTTTATTCAGCGGATTCAGTTCAGTATAGAATTTTCCAACCGGCGGCATCAGTTCAATCACCATGCCTTTTTTCATCCTGTCATTGGCATAGCTGGAGAAAATGCCACCTTTTACTTTTTTAATAGCAACCCTTAGCTGGTTATCTAATGGAGAAGAACAGATAGAGTAAGTCCTTCTTACTTCATGCCCGTTGATTTTTGCCCGCATAGCCAGGCTCTGTCCCTGGCGGAAAGCAAATAGTTCCTTGAGATCTTCTGGTACATCAAAGACGACCGAAACACAATCGCTGGTTTCTTTTTTGATTTCCTTTACTGGTACCGGGTGAAAATGAATAGACATAAATCAGGATTGTTTTCTTAAGCCATCGATCATAATCTTAACCATATTATCTTCCAGTTCCTGGGCGCTGATGCGGTCCTTGCTGCGGTGCCAGCTTTCAATACCGCTTACGGCATGCAGCATAATAAGCACCGCAGTCGGCGCATCTATTTTTCTGATCTCGTTCCTGGCAATGCCCTCTTCGATAATAGAAGCAAATTTTTTACGGTAACTCCTGCGCTGGTTCTGGAAGTTTGACAGGTAAGGCTCTTCCAGGTGTTTCCACTCCCTGTCGCTTACATAGACAGCTTCATAATTCCCTGTCATCTGTTTGATATGAAAACGGAGCAGCTGCTCGATCTTGGCTATTGATTTTTGAGAGCTGCTTTCAATGGTTTCAATCGTTGTATTATAAACATTAGCCACATCAAAACAGATGGCTTCCAGTATTTCATTCTTAGAACGGATATGGTTGTACAGGCTGGCGGCTTCAATACCTACCGCTTCTGCCAAATCCCGCATGGAAGTGGCGGCGAAACCTTTTTCCCTGAACATAGCGGCTGCTTTTTTCAGGATCAGCCCTTTTTTGGAAGCTTTTTGTCGTGGTGCTTTTGCCATAGTTTCAAAGATAACGAACCATGGTTTATTGGAAAATATGAGTTATATCAATACCGGCTGTAATGATAGGCAGAAGCCCTTTTTTCAGGTAGCTAAAATTTAGGTAGGTTTGCGGCGCCTTATGGCGCAGTCGGTAGTCAATAGTTAAGAGTCGTGGATCGGATCTAATGACCGGGCTCTTCAAACTCAAAAAAAATTAATATTAAGAATCATGTCACTTATCACCGTTGGAACCATGGCCTTTGATGCGATTGAAACGCCTTTTGGAAAAACCGATAAAATTATTGGCGGATCTGCTACTTATGTAGCTTATGCGGCCAGCAATTTTGTAAAACCCGTACAACAGATATCCATTATCGGGAATGATTTTCCTGAAGAAGAACTGGCTGAACTGCGCAGCAGGGGTGTGTGGCTGGATGGTGTAGAAGTGGTACCTGATAAGAAATCTTTTTTCTGGAGCGGCCGTTATCATGAAGACATGAACAGCCGGGATACATTGGTTACCGATCTGAATGTACTGGCTGATTTTGACCCCAAAATTCCTGACAGCTACCAGGGCGCTGAATTCCTGATGCTGGGTAACCTGGCGCCCAAAATTCAGCTGAATGTTATACAGGAACTGAAGCAGCGGCCTAAGCTGATTGCGATGGATACGATGAATTTCTGGATGGAATCAGCCATGTCTGAACTGAAGATCGTTTTGAAGTATGTGGACATGCTGATTGTGAATGACGCAGAGGCAAGGCAACTGACAGGCCTTTTCTCCCTGGTAAAAGCAGCCAAAGCTATTTTACAAATGGGACCCAAATACCTGATCATTAAAAAAGGGGAACATGGTGCATTGCTTTTTCAGGATGATGAAGTGTTCTTTGCACCGGCTTTACCTTTGGAAGATGTGTT
>CAYPBW010000220.1:0-3987 GCA_964409055.1 uncultured Chitinophaga sp.
CATGGTATAATTCACCATAGGCAATAGCCGTAAAAAAAATATGCTGATGAGGCAAAGGTTTTATTTCCCTGATCAGTTTCTGCTTTTCTGCCTCAGTCAGATTTGGTTTACACTTTGTAACAATGATGATTTCTGCTCTTTTATAACTTTTTCTGAGATCACGGAGATCCCCGGTTGGCAGATAAAAGTCACGGGTAAAAAGATTACCGTACTCTGTCAGCAGAATATTTAATCCTGCTTTAATACTTCTGTGCTGAAAAGCATCATCCAAAACAATTACTTCCGTTTCCGGACGATCGTGTAATAATTGAGGGATAGCCTCGATTCTCTCTTCCCCGACCGCTACGGGTACCGCAGGAAACTTGAGGTGGAACTGCATCGGCTCATCACCAATATCAAGTGCCGTTGTATTTTCATTGGCCAGCAGGTAACCTTTTGTTTTTCGTTTATAGCCGCGGCTTAGTGTAGCCACTTTAAAATCAGTCTTTAACCGGGCAACCAGGTATTCCACCATTGGTGATTTACCGGTTCCGCCTACCGATAGATTGCCCACACATACCAGGGGTAAGCCAAATTCAGCGGTCTTCAGTATTTGCTTATCAAATAACCAGTTACGAATGCCAATTACTAACCAATACAGCAAAGCAAACGGAAATAGTAAAATGCGAAAAGACTTAAGAAAAAAATTAGAACCCATACGTATGATGCGGGGTAACGCACAGGTTTAAAGGTACATCAAATTCATGCTTGTCTGTTATTTCATCCACCGGGTCGAAATAGGAGAACCCGATCTTGAGGCAATCGTTCCTGCAATCCTTTAAGAACCGATCGTAATAGCCTTTCCCATAACCAATACGGAATCCTTTACTGTCAAAACAAAGCAGGGGAACTATTACCATATCCATCTCTCCCGCAGCCATGATGTCATTGCCCTCGGGTTCAACAACATTAAACGCTTTGCGGGTGAAGGAAGTTTCTTCATTTGTAATGATTGCTGTCATATTTCCGGTAGCTGTTGCTATCCGTGGATAGGCAATTACCACCCCGGGGTTCATGAACTCAATAAAATCACAAAAGAGATGAGTATTCGGCTCATTGTACTGTTCAATTGGCCAATAACAGAACAACTGCTGTATAAAAGGCAAGCTTATTTGTTGTAATTGAATAAGTAACAGGTCATCGAGCCTGGCTTTTTCCGACCGGGAAAGCTGCATTCTTTTTTCTTTGTATATGCTTCTTATTTCTTTCTTGGTCATGATTCCCTGTCTTCAATAAAAGTAGTGAAAACAGTCGTGCCATAGTTCCGTTCTGATTTATAAAATGCAAACGATTTGTAATCATTCCGGGGAGTATGCTCCAGCACAAACCATCCACTTTGCTTCAATAAGTGTTTTTCAAAAATCAGGCGGGGAAGGTCATCAATATTTTTTAACGCATAAGGTGGCCCGGCAAAAATAAAATCAAATTTATCAGTGCAGCTCTCAATAAATTTGAATACATCCATTTTTATGATCTTCATATTTTCAATAAGAAGCGCTGCAGATGTTTTTTTAATGAACTCGAACATAGCTGCGTCCTTTTCTACTATTGTAAGGTCTGGCACACCCCTGGATGCCAGTTCATAACTTATACTTCCCGTACCACCAAACAGGTCTAATGTTTTCAGCGCTTCAAAATCCAGTTTGTGTTGTAATACATTAAACAAACCCTCTTTGGCTATATCAGTAGTTGGCCGGGTATATGGCATATTGTTCGGAGGATTGAATTTTCGTCCTCCATATTCTCCTCCTATGATGCGCATTGTGCAAGGTCGTTGAGTGAAGTAAAAAAGTGCGCCGGGTATTCATTGGCACCGCTCCATATTGCATCTCTGAAACTAATATGAATAAAATACTGGAAAAGCTCCTTGTACAAAGCTGAATTACTGTCTATCAGGCCGGATAATTGCAACCGAACATCCTGCTGTGAAAAAGAAAACTGCCCACAGATATGTAACAAATGGTACAAAACATCTGCCGGTGTAGTGTATTCAAAATTTCCCGAAAAAAGTAATTTACTCTGAGAAACCGCTAATACTGAAAAATCATCTGTTGCAAAATCAACCTGCAGACAACCTCCCTCCACACCGGCATTGGTGTTTCGTAATTCGAGTGATTGCTGGTGCCTGAAAGTGGCTTTCGGAAACTGTCGTCTCAGCCTGTCATGTACAGGGTCGGGAACAGCATACACATTATACAGTTGCCACTCTGGTATGGCTTCGCTTACGACAGAACTGCCTCCACTGATACCCAACAGTGTTGATACCAATAATCCACCATCATTCTTACGATAACTGCCAGCAGGAACCAATAACTGCTTTCTAAAAGCATAGGAAATAAGCACCTGGTAATAGTCATCTTCGAGTATGGGGCAGGCAGAAAAAAAATTATCCAGTTCCTCATCAGTCCATTCATTGGCTGAGTAATATGTAAGCTGATAAAGAATGGTACCCTGCTTATTAGTAATGGAGAAGCCAGCCATTTTATCTGACAAGAGGATTGAGAGCACTGGCTGTACCCTGTTACCTTCTGTAGCGGTATGAAATAATTGTTTCAAATATGTGTTTGTTGGCGTGCAATAATAGCCAAAAATTTAAATATCGTAGGTTTGCCCCCTTTTTAACCATGCAGGGTGACAGTACACATACATCTTTACAGGTTGACATAACCAACAGGCAGATTCTGAAAATAGCTTTGCCTATCAGCCTTGCCTTACTGGTACCCCAGATCAATTTTGTCACTAATAATATATTTCTTGGAGGACTTGGAGAAAATGAACTGGGAACAGCCGGTATCACCGGGGTATTCTACCTCATTTTTGCTTTAATTGGCAACGGGCTCAACAGCGGCTTACAGGCTTTAATGGCAAGAAGAGCCGGCGAGAATCTTCCACACGAAATGGGGAAACTATATAGCCAGGCTGTCTGGATTGCAGCTGGCTTTTCCGTGGCAGGCATTGCAATCACATACCTTGCTGCTCCGCTTTTTTTGCATGCCAGCCTGCAATCACCCGTTGTAGAAACACAAGCTATCCGGTTCTTGCAAATCAGGATTTGGGGACTACCATTCTTGTATTTATTTCAACTATCCAATGCATTTTTAGTAAGCAGCAACAACAGCCGCTACATGAAATATGCTTTCATTACCGAAGCTGGCTTGAATATTTTTCTTGATTACGGATTGATCTATGGTCATTTCGGTCTGCCCAGGCTGGGATTTAACGGCGCTGCAGTAGCTTCTGTTTTTGCAGAAATTGTTGCAGTAATTGTTGTGTTAACAATAATCTATGCAAAGAAGTTTCATTTACAATTCAGTCTTTTCAAATACTGGCAATACAAAAAGGAACTGGCGATGCTTTATTTCAGGCAATCCTCTCCCCTGATCATGCAGTACTTGCTGAGCATAGTAGCCTGGATGCTTTTTTATATACTGATTGAGCATTATGGCGAAAGGCCACTTGCCATTAGTAATACTATGCGAAACATCTTTGGAGTGTTTGGCATTTTTATATGGGCTTTTGCCAGTACCAGCAATGCGATGGTTAGCAATATAATTGGGCAGGGTAAAAAAGAGCAGGTACAGCTGCTGATCAAAAAGATTATGTTTTTAAGCCTGGGTTTTACCAGTATTCTCTGTATATTGATGAATATCTTCCCGGATATTTTTCTACGTCTTTTCAGCGAGGATCAAACATTTATTGCGGAGGCGCTTCCTGTAATCAGGATGGTGACGATCGGAGTACTGAGCATGTCTGTAGCGACTGTTTGGCTGAATGCAGTTACAGGTACCGGAAATACGAAAATGAATTTATTCATAGAAATTATTGCCATATTCCTTTATGGTCTTTACGTCTGGCAGGTGTTACATGTGTGGAAAATGTCTATGGTTTGGGCGTGGGCTTCGGAACTGCTGTACTGGACAGTCTTATTCTCCCTTTCGTATTTGTATA
>CAYPBW010000221.1:0-2015 GCA_964409055.1 uncultured Chitinophaga sp.
GTTTGGGCCCACTTAAGAATAATATAAGGCCGCTGTTTTGTATGAAAAGTGAAAAACCGTTTATTTAACTCCCTGCATTCCTGTTCTAACACTGCTGTTTCCACTTCTATACCTGCCGCCTTTAGTTTTTCAATACCCCTTCCGTCTACTTCTTTAAAAGGGTCACGGCACCCAATAACCACCCTGGGAATGCTATAACGTATGATCAGGTCTGTGCAGGGCGGTGTTTTGCCGTGATGAGCACAGGGCTCCAGCGACACATACAGGGTTGACTGTGAAATGAAATGCCTGTCACTTTCCTTCACTGCATTGATACAGTTTACTTCTGCATGTGCTTTTCCATATTCCTTATGCCAGCCCTCCCCTATTATCCTGCCTTCATGCACCAGCAAAGCACCCACCATCGGGTTAGGGGCCACATGGCCCGCACCCAGTTTGGCCAGTTCAAGGCAACGATACATGAAAGATTTGTCGATAGTCAATGCTGAATAATGAATTAAAGGCCAAATATAAGCTGACTGCGATTGTCGGGGTATATTCGCATCCATTGATTATTGACAATTCACTATTCACCTGATGACTGTACAACAGGCTACCTATTTTCTGCTCAACCAGCTTAGCAGCATTCATTCCGAAGGTGAAGCATCTTCCATCACTGACTGGGTGATGGAAAAGATTACCGGCTCCATGAAAACAGAGCGGATGCTATATAAGAATGAGCTCCTGCAGCCCGATGAAGTAAAAAAACTGGAAGAAATAACAAGGAGGTTACTACATCATGAACCGGTGCAATATATACTGAATGAAGCCTGGTTTTGCGGTCTTAAGTTTTACGTAGACCAAAATGTACTTATTCCAAGACCTGAAACAGAAGAACTGGTTGAATGGATCATCAGCAATTGCAAATTCCCTGTTGACACACTCAGCATACTGGATATAGGAACCGGCAGCGGATGCATTCCCGTTTCATTAAAACGAAGGATA
Organism: uncultured Chitinophaga sp.; assembly: GCA_964409055.1. Classification (GTDB taxonomy): domain Bacteria; phylum Bacteroidota; class Bacteroidia; order Chitinophagales; family Chitinophagaceae; genus JJ008. Next base: position 985 of record CAYPBW010000221.1, read on the forward strand.
CGAAAAGCGGAAGTCTGGAGTTGCGATGTGAGTTCACCTGCCCTGGCAGTTGCAAAAAAGAATGCCGAAAGCTTTGGCACGGAAGTAAAACTCCTTCAACTTGATTTCCTGGATCAAAACAGCTGGTTACAATTACCATCCTTTGATATTATTGTCAGCAACCCACCTTATGTACCGGAAAAAGATAAACATGAAATGCAGCCTAATGTTTTGAACTACGAGCCGCATACTGCATTATTTGTTCCTGATAATGACCCGTTGCGTTTTTACAAAGCCATTGCAGCATTTGGTAAAACACATTTAAGTCCCGGCGGCAGTATTTTCCTGGAAATTCATGAAAACCTGGGAGATGCTGTAAGTAATTTGCTAAAGTCACAGGGATATCTGACAGAATTAAAAAAAGATATGCAGCAGAAAGACAGGATGGTGAGGGCATATTTGAGTCGGTAGTCTATAATCAATAGTCTTTAGTCAACACAGATATCTGCATAAGCCTGGTATTCATTCTCCACCTATTCATTACTATAGACTATGAACTATTGACTATTGACTATCAACTGCCATCTACTGATCAATCCTTGCCACAACCTTTGCCGTGTCTTTTTTGGCGATCTTCATGATCCGGAATACTTCTCCATAATAAGCGGAAGTATCCGCATTGATAACCACGGTTGGTGTATCCACAAAAGCCCTGTATTTCCGGATCTCCAGGCGGAGCAATGAATCAAAAAGAGCAGGGTCTATCTTTTTGGTGCCAATATAGTATTGCTGGTCTTTATCTACGGACACCATGATATTTTGCTTGGCCTTTGTATCCTTTGAACCTCTTGGCAAACCAACCTTGACCACATTGGGATTGGCCAGCGTAGCCACGATCAGGAAGAACATCAGCAGGATGAATAAAATATCGTTCAGGGAGTCTGTAAAGACCTCTGATTCTTCTTTATGTTTTCTTCTGAAACTCATTTTACTTGCTTGAAGTGAAAAATTGATTTTATCCAACCCTGTTAGCGGGTTGGCTCCTGCAACAC
>CAYPBW010000221.1:2115-3962 GCA_964409055.1 uncultured Chitinophaga sp.
ACATAAACCGCCAGCAGCATCATAAGGGCCAGGGGGATCATGATCCAACCTCCCATTTTCAATAATTCAAAGAAACTTAAATGTCCGTCTTGGTTGGTATCTCCTGCTGCAAATTGTGTGGCTTTTTGTACTGAATCAGCAATCTGTAAAAGGTCGATCATAGCTTTTTTTCTTTAGGTGTAAAAGTAGGGTGTTGACTACTAAATAATATTCAGCCTTTATCAACAGTTCTGAATAACACTCCCCAGAACGAGAAAAATAATGCCACGTTGTACTGCAAATGGAAGTTTTAGAGTTATTTAACAGGATGCGTTGAAAAGATGAAAGGTTAACAAGTTAACCAGGAAACCGGTTAACCTATCAACCTTTCAAACTATAATACTTTTTTTTACTTACCAGTACCCGCCTGCTTCACCATCAATGCCTGTATTTGCTTCATGGTTCCTTCCATTCCATCCGGACTTCCATCCAGGAATATCACATTACCCTTGCCATATTCAGCAAAGTTTTTAATAGCCTCTGTCCACATACTGAAAAGGATCACATTGGTATCCAGGTTGGCCTGTTTCATTTGTTCAGCCGCTTCTGTCATACCAGTTGCCACTTCCCTTCTGAATAATGCCACACCCTGGCCACGGAGGCGGGCGGCTTCTTTTTCTGCTTCAGCAGCGATCTTGATAGCATTACCATCTGCTTCTGCCTGCTTTGTTTTAGTTATGAGCAAAGCCTGTCCTTCGTTTTCAGCTGCTGCCTTAAGGTTGTTGGAGGCTACCACCTTACTCATGGAATCAAGGATGAGTTTATCAAATGTGATATCGTTGATCTGCAGGTCTTGCAGGTGGTATCCCCATTCTTCCAGGGAATGATCTACTTCCACTTTTACGTACTGTACTATTTCCCGGCGAAGGCCCAACACCTCTGCCTGCTTTTTAGTAGCCACGAACGAACGGATATTACCCTCAATGGTTCTGATCAGGGCCTGCATCAGGTCTTTTTCTGCAATGAATTTAAAAGCTACTTTTTTTATGGTTTCTTCTTCAGAATTCTGAACAGAATACAACAGCATGCTTTTAAAATAAACATTGGCCTGGTCAGCTGTTACCGCCTGGAATTCGAGTTCAACAGAACGATTCTGTATAGAAACCCGTTTGAACACTGTCTCCAGAATTGGTATCTTAAAATTCAAACCCGGCCTGGCCACACGACGGTATTTACCGAACATGGTAATTACACCAATATATCCCTGGTTGATAGTAAATAGCCCGCTGAAGAAAATGATGACCAGTACAATGGCCCACCAGTATTCTGCTAAAAATTTTGAAAAATCCATAATATGTGTTTTTGATTAATGCAATTTACGATTAACTTTTTTCCTCGCATATGACCAACAGGTGCACCATAGTTTCCACCGCTTTATTCATATCCTGCACACTTATATGCTCCAGTTTGGAATGGATGCCCTGCTCGCCGGCAAAAAGGTTAGGACAAGGTAAACCCATAAAGGATAGGCGGCTGCCATCTGTACCACCACGTATGCTTTCCATCTTCAATTTTAGACCAGCACGGGATATTGCTTCCCTGGCATAATCTACCACATGCGGGTTTGCATCCAGCACTTCTTTCATGTTGCGGTATTGCTCTGTAACGATGAATTCAAATGATGCCTTTGGATAAGTACGCATCCTCTCTTCTATTTGCGTCCGCAGGTAATCTTCCTTCTTTTTTAAGCCATCTGTTTCAAAATCACGGATGATGAACTCGATGGTGCATTTTTCTGCTATTCCTTCCACTCTTACCGGGTGAATGAACCCTCTTTTTCCGTCTGTTGATTCTGGTGAAAGCCTGTC
>CAYPBW010000222.1:0-3936 GCA_964409055.1 uncultured Chitinophaga sp.
TGGTGGTGGAGATTATGGTGATTTGAAGGTTCTTTTGAAAAAACAACAAAAGAAGATATACATACAAAGGTTACAACGATAGAAACAGTAAAGAAATTAGCTGCCTGCCATCAATACTATGCCGTGAAAAAGGCAGTGTCTTCAACCATCAGGGCTGTGGGTTTGCAAGTCTCCCCTAACGGGGGAGATTTAGAGGGGGCTGGAAAGGCCGGCGTTATCTGGCACACCCAGGGCAGCGGCAAAAGCCTGAGCATGGTATTTTATACCGGCCAGTTAGTGCTGTTATTAAATAACCCCACCATCGTTGTTATTACCGACCGCAACGACCTGGATGAACAACTCTTTGATACGTTTGCCGCTTCATCGCAACTGTTACGACAGGCGCCGGTAAAAGCCGACAGCCGGGAAGAACTGCAACGTTTATTAAAAGTAGCAGCAGGCGGTTTCATCTTCACCACTATTCAAAAATTTTTCCCAGAAGAGGAGCAGGATAAATATCCCGAACTGAGTGATAGAAAAAATATTGTGGTGATTGCTGATGAAGCACACCGCACCCAATATGGTTTTGAAGCCAAAACAAAATATCTGAAGGATGAAGCAGGAAACGAAACGGGTACAAAAATAAGTTACGGCTTTGCCAAACATTTACGGGATGCATTGCCACAGGCCACCTTTATTGGCTTTACCGGCACACCGGTAGAAAGCACCGACCGGAATACCAAGGCCGTATTTGGTGAATATATTGATGTGTATGATATAGCACAGGCCGTGGAAGACGGGGCCACTGTTCGCATTTATTATGAAAGCCGGTTGGCCAAAATACATTTGGCAGAAGAAGAGAAAAACAGCATTGATGAGGAACTGACGATTGCTGCAGAAGATGCACCGGAATATGTAATACAAAATGCCAAAGCAAAATGGGCCAGGCTGGAGGCTATAGTAGGCCACCCGGAAAGAATTAAAGAAGTGGCAAAAGATATTGTACAGCATTTTGAAAACCGGCAGCAGGTATTTGAAGGAAAGGCCATGATTGTAGCTATGAGTAGAAGAATAGCTGTGTTGTTATACCAGGAGATAGTAAAACTTCGTCCGGACTGGCACAATGCTGATGATGAAAGCGGAACGATAAAAGTAATAATGACCGGCTCCTCATCCGACCCGGCATCCTATCAGCCACATATCCGCAACAAGGAAAGAAGAAAAGCCATTGGTGAACGGCTGAAAGACCCGGCAGATGAACTAAAACTGGTAATAGTAAGAGATATGTGGCTCACTGGGTTTGATGCGCCCAGCTTACATACCTTATATGTTGACAAACCCATGCAGGGGCACAACCTGATGCAGGCCATTGCAAGAGTAAACAGGGTGTATAAGGATAAGCCCGGCGGTTTGATTGTGGACTATATCGGTATTGCATCCGATTTAAAAAAGGCATTGGCCGTTTATACCGAAAGCGGCGGCAAGGGAAAACCCGCATTAGATATTGAGGAAGCCGTAAATGCCATGCTGGAAAAATCAGAGATCGTTCAGCAAATGATGCATGGTTTTAACTATGCCGGTTATTTCACCGCTTCATTAACAGAAAAGCTGAGTATTATACTGGCAACCGAAGAACATATCCTGGGGTTAGAAAATGGAAAGGAACGATTCATTAAAGAAGTGGGTGCTTTATCAAAACTATTTGCATTAAGTAAATCAACTAATGAAGCCGGCGCCATAGCAGAAGAAGTAGCATTTTTCCAGGCGGTAAAAGCAAGACTGGCCAAGTTTGAAAGCCGTGGCAATGGAAAATCAGATGAAGAAATAGAAACGGCTATCCGCCAGTTGGTAGATAAAGCAGTAGTATCAGAAGGAGTGATTGATATTTTTGATGCAGCCGGAATTAAACGTCCGGATATTTCAATTCTTTCCGATGAGTTCCTGGAAGAGATTCAGGGCATGAAGCACCGCAACCTTGCCCTGGAGTTATTAAAGAAGATTTTGAATGATGAAATAAGAAGCCGCAGTAAATATAACCTGGTACAGGGTAAATTATTTTCTGAAATGCTGGAGAATGCCATCCGCCGCTACCAGAATAATTTATTAACCAGTGCCGAGATTATTACAGAACTGATCGGTATTGGCAAAGAAGTAAGGGAGGCCGATGCCCGCGGCATAGCGCTGAACATGAGCCAGGATGAACTGGCCTTTTATGATGCCCTTGGTGTAAATGAAAATGCCCGGCAGGTTATGAAGGACGATTCCCTGCGGGAACTGGCAAGAATGCTCGTAGAGAAAGTAAAAGCCAACACCTCAATAGACTGGACTATTAAAGAAAGTGTAAGGGCCAGCCTGAAAGTAATAGTAAAAAGACTATTGCGGGAATATGGCTACCCTCCGGATATTCCCGGCACCAGGGAATACACTGTTTCCGTTGACAGGGTACTGTCCCAGGCAGAAGTGCTGGCCGACAATTGGGCGGCCTGATCTGCACATTCCTGTTAAACCAGTTTTCATTTTCTGCCCCGGATAATCTGACAGCACAGCATGCTGCCCCCCGTCTTTTCACCCTTCAAAACCAAATAAACAAACCCCTACTTTGTCAATGCCTGCCAGTTTACTACAAACAGTTGGCCGCTGCGGGTCTGTGTTTGACTACCGCCATAATACACCACTTTATCAACCGTCTTATTCAGCAGTTTTTCAAAATATAAAAGTGTTTTCCAGAAGGTGGGGTTTACTGTTTCTCCTGATTTTATTTCGGCAATGGTGGTTTGCTTTGCCTCTTCCATGATCAGATCCACTTCATTCCCGGTTTTGTCTCTCCGGAAAAGAAGTCTGTTTTCAGTCCTTTATTATATGCCTCCTTTATCTTTTCTGTGATAACGAAATTTTCAAACACCGGGCCTTTGTAGATACTGCCCGTAAGCATTGCAGGTGAATGCAGCCGCAATAAATGACAAAGCAGCCCCGTATCACAGAAATATCACCTGGCCGATTTGGTGATTTGCTTATTAAAATTATTATGATAAGGTTTTAAAAAATAGATAATAAAACTGCTTTCCAATATACCCAGCCAGCTGCTGATTGTTTTATTATCTGCTCCGCAATCGTTGGCCAGGGCGTTTACATTTACTATTTGCCCGGTCGGCGCATAATCCCATAAACTTTGTAAGCAAGGTAAGGTTATCAATGTTTTTAATCTGCCTTACATCTCTTTCGATGTAAGTACGCAAATAGGCCGGGTACCATTCTTCCTGCTTTACTTTGCCCGTAACTACTTCGGGATAAAAACCTGTGACTGCATGAGTAGCCCATCGGCTTTTAAATAATTTTTTATGGGGCTTTAATCCCTGCAGAGAGAAAGGCAGCAGCGACAGATACCCGATACGGCCGGCGAGTGATTGAGTAATATTTTCCTGCATCAAAAATTATTGCTGCCCGTTAAAATCAACAATCCCCCTTTTTTTTGTTTCATCCAGCAGTTGCTGCAGGTAAGAGAATATCTCGGGCATTCTTTGTGCTTCATCTATAACAGCCCCTTTGGGATATTGCGCCAAAAAGGCCTCCGGATCTTCTTTAGCAAACCGAAGGGTGGCCGGGTTTTCTAATGAGACGTAGGGATTATCGGGTAAGGCCATTTTGCAAAGCGTTGTTTTACCACCCTGGCGGGGGCCCACCACGGCTACTGCCCGGAAATTTTTAGCCAGAAAAAAACAGGCGGTCTTTTGATATTCTCTCAATGGGCATGTTGTCTATTTTTGGATTTATACTCCACATTCAGACAAATTGGCCGGATCGGCAAGCCCGTCTTTATTACAGGGCATAGCAGCAATGCATACCGGTTAGCATTCTCCCCCGTCTTTTCACCTCCTCCTTACCGTTATTCTCCTCTTTTCTGTGGCGGCTTCAACTACCATTTTTACGGCAATAATCTGCACCTGTGAAAGCCGCTAT
>CAYPBW010000223.1:0-3931 GCA_964409055.1 uncultured Chitinophaga sp.
TTGGCTGTTTTACCAGCTCTTTAGAAGATTTTTAGCTTTAACTTTGACCTCTGACCACTGCCTTAACCGGCAGATAAGCTTGCCCTTTTGACGATTGTCTTGCTGTATGATCAATCTTCTGCACCAAAAGTAGGATGCACCCCCTTGTCCTTCAAACCAAATACGGCATCATTTCATTATGCCAAAAGGATAGGGAAATTGGTGAAACCCTTACTGGTGGCTGATTTCAGCAAAAAATACGTATGATGCCCAACCGCACTACCGACATACTATTTCAGTTGATAAAATCGCTTGAAAAGGCGGAAAAAAGGCATTTCAAGCTGTATATAAAGCGCAGCTCGGGCAATGCAGATCTCAAGATCATCCGGCTTTTTGATGTGCTGGACAAAATGAAAGACTATGATGAAGCCGGGTTAATAAAAAAGATGGGCGATGTGACCCGGCCGCAACTGGCCAACCTGAAGGCACATTTATACAAACAGCTACTGGCTTCATTGCGGCTGCTGAAAAGCTCTGACAGTCTTGATCTGCAACTTAACGAACAGTTTGACTATGCACACATCCTTTACAAAAAGGGATTGTTTCTTCAAAGTCTTCGGATACTTGACCGTGCCAAAGAAATAGCAAAAGCCAACCAAAAGTTTAATTTTCTTCCCCAGATCATTTCATTGGAAAAAAGAATCGAAGGCTTGCATATTACCCGCAGTATGCAAAACCGGGCAGAGCAACTCTCTGTTGAAGCCAATGAAGTAAGCCGGCATATCGATAATGTGGCCCGGCTGTCCAACCTGGCGTTGAAATTATACAGCTGGTATATTCAGCATGGGCATGCCCGCAATGAAGAGGATGAAAAAGACATCAGGGCATTCATGAAAGAGCAGTTGCCCAAAGATGTATGGCAGCAAACGGGTTTTTATGAACGGCTTTACCTGTACCAGAGTTTTTGCTGGTATGCTTTCATACGACAGGACTTTTTACAGTACTACCGGTACACTCAAAAATGGGTTGACCTTTTTGAGGAACAGCCATTAATGATTAGGGTAGAAACCGGCCATTTTATTAAAGGGTTGCATAATCTTTTGAATGCCCATTTTGATTTACGTAACTATAAGGGGTTTGAAAAAACACTAAGACGGTTTGAGAAAGTTTCGCAGGCAGACCGGGTAAAAGAGCATGATAACTTTCGTATTCAGGCTTTCATTTACATCAATATTGCCCGGATCAACCAGCATTTCATGATGGGGACATTTAAAGAAGGACTGAAGCTGGTACCTGAGATAGAAACCAAGATGGAGGAGTATCATCTATTTGTAGATCAGCACCGCATTCTGGTGTTGAATTACAAAATAGCCATGCTTTATTTTGGCAGCGGCGATTATAATACCTGTATCGATTACCTGCAAAAGATCATTCATGAAAAAACGGATTTACGTTACGACTTGCAGTGTTATGCACGGGTAGTACACCTGCTGGCACATTATGAACTGGGCAATGATATGCTGATGGAATCATTGAGCAAATCCGTTTATCGGTTTATGGCTAAAATGGCTAACCTGACCGTGGTAGAAGAGGCCATGTTTAAATTCCTTCGCCACTCTTTTCCTTTATCACCCCGGCAACTTAAACCTGAGTTTGAAAAATTCCTGCAAAGCATCAAGCATTTGGAAAAAAGCAGGTTTGAAACAAGGGCATTTGCCTACCTCGATATTATCTCCTGGGTGGAAAGCAAGGTGTATGAAAAGCCGATGAGTGTAATCATACATGAAAAATATTTGCAGAGCAGGCATAAATAAATGTCTTTCCCGGAACAGCATGTTTTCTTTAATTTTCCTCAATGAGAAAAATTCTGTTCATCCTGTTACTCGCAGCTTTACAAAGTACAGCACAGATAAATCCGGCTAATATCACAATTGCCAGGGATAGTTTTGGTGTTCCCCATGTTTTTGCACCCACAGACCCAGAAGTAGCCTATGGTATTGCATGGGCTCATGCAGAGGATGATTTTGAAACCCTGCAACTGGTTGTGCTTAGTGGTAAAGGTAAATTGGGTACAGGGTTAGGAAAAAAAGGGGCTGAAGGTGATTATGTAATTAAGTTGCTGCGTATCCGCCAGACAGTAGAGGAGCAATGGAACACCCTTAGCCCGGACTTTGTAGCATTGATCAAAGGGTATGTGGCGGGCTTGAATGCTTATGCCAAAAAATACCCCGGCAAAGTAAAATATAAAAGGGCATTTCCTTTTACAGAGAAAGACTATATGACGGCTGTAGTATTTTCCATCAGTCTTTTTTGTGGCGTAGATGATGCATTACCGCAGATACTGGGCGGAAAAGTAGCCACTATTCCCGGGTTTAACCCGCAAGGTTCCAATGCCTTTGCGATGAACTCGGTGAAAACAACCACCGGCGAAAGTTATCTCGCCATCAATGCACATCAGCCCAATACCGGTCCGGTAGCTTTCTACGAAGCACATTTGCAAAGTGAGCAGGGATGGAATATGCTCGGTGGTTTATTCCCGGGAGGCTGCCTCATTTTTCACGGAACGAATGAAAATCTGGGTTGGGCACATACGGTCAATTACCAGGATAAATTGGACATATACCAGTTGGAAATGAACCCGGCGAATAAAAATCAATACAAATTCGATGGGCAATGGACAGATCTTGAAGTGAATAAAGCAAGGCTGAAAGTAAAAGGCATACCGGTTACTGTTAGCAAAAAGATTTACTGGAGTAAATACGGCGCTACGTTGAAAACAGGAAAAGGGGTTTTTTCATTACGGGTGCCTGCTACTATGGATATCAAAGCCCTTGAACAATGGTACCGGATGAACAAAGCAAAAAACTTTACAGAGTTTTACCAGGCACTCAGCATGACCAGCCTGCCCATGTTCAACATCATGTATGCTGACCGGTACGATACCATTTTTTATGTGAGCAATGGAAAAATGCCCAAAAGAAATCCTGACCCGAAATATAATTGGAAGAGTACGCTGCCGGGCAACACGTCGGCTACTTTGTGGACTGAATTCAAATCGATAAAGGAACTGCCACAATATATCAATCCGCCTTCGGGTTATTTGTTCAATACTAACCATTCTCCCTTCCTTGCAACAGACAAAGTATATAATCTCGACAAGAACAAATTTGACCGTACAGATGGCTGGGAAACTTATCATAACAATCGCAGCCAGCGGGTAACCGAACTTATTAACTCCGAAAAAACAGATTATACCACATTTAAACGAATAAAGTTTGATCAGCAGTTGCCAAAAGAATTTAAATACACATACGGTATTGACAGTATGCTCAACCTGAATGCTGCTGATTTTCCGCAGTTGAAAGATGTTATCACCACATTCCAGGCATGGGATAGAAAATCAATTGCTTCCAGTAAAGGAGCTGCTGTTTTCCTGCTTACTTATTATTACCTCGCAGATCGCCTGAAAGGTGTTCCTTCGAGAAAGATCACCAAAGCTGAGGCTGCGGAAACATACCAGTATGTTTATGATTACATGCTGAAATACTTTGGTAAAACAGATCTGGCACTTGGAGATATTCAGAAATTGGTAAGAGGCGGGGAAGAAAGGCCGGCATGGGGTTTTCCGGATGTACTTGCACCCTCTTTCTCTGAACCTTATAAAAACGGAATGCGAAAAGTAACAGGCGGTGATGCCTATATCTGTTTTGTCCGTTATCCCAAAGACGGCGGCTTACCACAAATAGAATCGGTAAATACATTTGGTGCATCGATGGACCCCGCATCGCCACATTTTAAAGATCAGTGGGGAATGTTCCAGGCGCAGCAAACAAAGCCTATGACGTTGGATAAAAAGGAAGTGCTTAAAAAGGCCAAAGCTGTTTATCACCCGCAATAACTATGGTAAATTAGCCAGGTCAGGGCTTGCACTAAACTTATTTTTTATGGTGTA
>CAYPBW010000224.1:0-3905 GCA_964409055.1 uncultured Chitinophaga sp.
CGCATCATTTTCATATTCTGCCGGCGCTGCTAAAATTTTCTTCAGCAGCTCCATCGCATCCTCTTTTGTATGATGCCTGTAATTTTTTTGCATCACATTCATGGCTATGCTGATCACCGGTCCTTCCGGGAAGCCGGCAGCCCTTAGTTCTTTTCCTGTTAATTTTAATTTGCCCATATAATTTTTTTGAACCACGGAGGCACAGCGACACAAAGTAACACATAGGATTTATCTATGAATCAATTTGTGAAAGTACCCCCGTGGTTTGTTATTCCGTACCTTATTTCTGTGGTACGAAAATCTGTTTTAGCTGTTCAATCAGCATACCATTACCGCTGACACTGATATTGCTGATCTTATCTGCGATCTTTTCTACATATTCCATCTCCTTTAGTTTCCATAACATCGTATTTTCTTCCATCAGTTTGGCAGTGTTCAGCAGGCTACGGGTGCTGGCGGTTTCTTCACGCCGCATGATGCTGTTGGCCTGCGCTTTTTTCTCGGCGATCAGCACCTGGTTCATGATCTCCTTTACATCACCCGGCAGGATGATATCACGGATACCAAAACCATTTACTTCCACACCCAGTGGTTGTGCTTTTTCTTTTACCTGTTGCAGGATGAAAGGAGCCAGTCCATCCTTTTTTTCCAGCAGCTCGTCAAAGCTGTAAGCTGCAATGTATTCCCGCAGGGCCAGCTGAAGAGCTACATACAATTGCTTGTCGTAGTCTTTGTTTTGTACCAGCGCCTTTTCAATGTCCACCAGCTTGTATTGAGCCCATGCGTTGATCCGCAAAGCCGCTTTGTCTTTGGTCAGGATTTCCTGCCCATTGATTTCCAGCTGCTGCTGACGCATATCAGCTTTGCCAACATAAATGGCAATGCTGTTTTTCCACCAGTAGTACATACCCGGCTCCAGTACTTTCACAAACTTACCGTCAATGAACAGTACGGCTTTTTCATAACTCTGTACTTCAGTGCTGCGTACCCATGCATTGACCGGTGCTTTGGCCAGTACTCCCCGGTCGATATTATCTTCAATTTCCACTTTGCTGATATCGGCTCTGATGAACTGATACTGTACCACAGATTTCCAGAATGCATAGCGACCGGCGGTCATTACCATTTTCAGCAAACCGTTTTCGTATTGCAGTACAATCTCGTTGTCTTTCACCTCTACCACCTGGAGAATATCTGCCAGGCGTTCATCCTTTAGCAGGATGTTGAGTTCCACCGGTGGTACAAACTGTTTGGTAATATCATAGACATATACCTGTTCATTTTTCCAGAACCAGTAGGTACCCGCAGTCAGCAACTGCCGGTACGCTCCGTTTTTGAATACCAGGCCCACCTGCCATTCATTTAGTTTTACTTTTTTCATTTTACTGTTATTTATCTTGTCAAAAAAATATTTAATAAAGCCGGGATTTATTTACCACCATTCAGCTGCGGAGTAAGATTATTGCCATGCGTTTCAAAACAGTTCTTCATTACCTTGTCAGCTGTACGGGTACAACCCACTATTAATGATGAAGTGAAATGATATTCACTGCAAGCTTCTTACTGCAGGCAGATGCCCGGTTGTGATGGGCCGGGACCCAGCACATGCGAGGGTCTGAACCATCACCGGCAAATAACCCGGCTTTAATCTTTCACCATTTGAGAAGCGGTGTACTTCTGCTTTCCTACCCATTAAAAATGGATTGCTCTAGCCACCTGAGCTACCCGATTTTCAGTCGGAGCCGGATTCGAACCGGCGCTTACATGGAGCTGTGCTCTACCAACTGAGCTATCCCGATGCCATCGGGAATGGGAATTGAACCCATGACACCAGCGGTTGGCGATATATGTTTCTTCAGCAACAGCATACAGCTTGCCACGGCAACTGCACTATGGTGTTTTGAAACACTCATCCGGTTTGCTGTCAGAAAGCATACACCTCGTTTTTGCATCAAGCAATATTGTAAAGAACTTATTGAACCACCTTATTCGCACAGTTTGAACTGGCAAATGCTTCAGGCTTTGCACGGAAAGCAAAGCCCATCCCTACGATATAACCCATTGCTTCCTTCAAAGCATTATTGCTTTTGAAGTTCGGGTTAGTGTTGATGTCGACATGCACTTCCATATCCACGCTGTAGCGGCTGAAGATGTTGCACAGTTCATAGGCCACTTCAATACTCTTGTGCACTTCCATCAGCATCCGTTCTTTGATGGTCATCCGCTGTTTGGATATTTCATTGTGTATATACATGAAACCCCCTTTCCCTTTACGGATGAATACAATCACGGTGGCGAATTCGGTTTCTTTGCCTTTCACCTGGCTGTCGGTACCGATGCAGACTTTCAGTTCATGTCCTGCTTCTTTTTCACGCATCAGCACACGGTTCACTTCTTCAGTAAGCGGCACTTTAATCCGTTCGCCGTTTAGTTTTCTCCATTTACGCTGTTGTTCCTGTTCCATTTTCCTGCATTTAAAATTTTTCATTCATCATTTCCTTGTGGTGCCCCGTGGAATTGAACCACGATGTCCGGGATTTCACCCCGGTGCATATATCCATTCTGCCAAAGCACCGAATGTTTGCCTGAACACTGGCTGATACACATGTCCTCATCACCGAATTGTGTTCATCGACAAACAGCGGAGAGTAAAGGAGTCGAACCTTTGTACCGGCATTACCGATAGCCCAAGCTTAGCAGGCTGGCACATTACCACTCTGTCAACTCTCCCTGTTATTGCACTTCAATTTTATATTCTGCGGATGAAGAAGGACTCGAACCTTCAGCCAACGGCTTAACAAACCGCTGCTCAACCATTGAGCTTTTCATCCTTTGTTGGCCCGCAGGGAATCGAACCCTGACACCCCGGTTAAAAGCCGGGTACTCTGCCTTAGAGTTGCGAACCAATATCCCCTTCTCCACTAAGTGCAGAAGGGTAAGGGTTGAGGTGTTGCGGCTGCCGGACTCGAACCAGCAACTCCTGCTATGTAAAAGCAGATTTCTCCCATTGAATTAAGCCGCACCGTTTCATAGAGCTTTAGTGATGACTGATGGATTTGAACCATCAACTTCTATCGTATCAGGATAGTACTCTGCCATTGAGTTAAGTCATCATTTGTTGCGGATGTGAGATTCGAACTCACAGCTAAGGCTTATGAGACCTTCGAGTTACCATTACTCTAAACCGCAATCATATTTGTCAGCCTGGTGAGAGTCGAACTCACACTAAATAGTTTCTAAGACTATTGCCTCTCCCGTTGGGCTACAGGCCTGTTTATTGCTGGCTCAGAAAGATTCAAACTTTCATTTCCTCATTCGTAGTGAGGTGTTCTCTTCCGTTGAACTATGAACCAATTTTGTACGGCCTCAGGAATTGAACCTGCTTCTCTCATCTGCTATTTACCTCTCAGAAAGAAAGGGAGATGATTATGTTACCATTACAACAAGCCGTATTGGTTGACTCCGGGGATCGAACCCTGTTCTCCACATTCACAGTGTGGTGCTTTACCAAATAAGCTAAAGCCAACATTTCTGTTATCGGGATTGGACTCGAACCAATATCATCAGGGTCAGAACCTGAAGTGCTGCCATTGCACCACCCGATAATTTTGTGGACCGTAAGGGAATCGAACCCTTCCAATAACATTGCAAATGTTTTTCGCCAGCCTTGGAACATGACAGCCCATTTTGTACAGCAGGCAGGACTCGAACCCACATCCTCTCCGTTCCAGGCGGAGTATCCAACCAATTGGAATGCTGCTATATTCTCAAAGAACTCTTGAAAAGCGCCCCCGCTGCACCTGCGGGGAACGCTTTATTCCTCCTACTGTATCTAATTATTTACCTGATCTCATATTCTGCCGGGTGAAACACTTTGCTGCTGGTTCCGGCAGTTGTTACAGTAT
>CAYPBW010000225.1:0-3897 GCA_964409055.1 uncultured Chitinophaga sp.
ATCATACAAAGAGGTATACTCTCTTGCATTGCGGAAACTCAGATCTCCGTACCAGGTACTTCTGAAGTTCAGGTCTTTGGTAATATTGATATCTACAAATGCATTACCTACAAACCGGTAACGGTCATCTATCCTGTTATCCCAGTTGTTCTCCAATGCTGCCAATGGATTTGTTTCAGAATTCTGGATGATAGGAGTAGTTGCATATAAATTATAATACCCGGAATCAACACCATAGGGGTTCTTAGTATAGAACTGTTTTGTTTCAGAAGGAATGATAGGCAATGCCCTTCTTGCATTTTCCAGGGCGCCGCTGTTATAGGGAAGCTTTTCTTTGGAACCAATCAGGCCAAAGCCCAGTTTCCATTTCTTATTTACCCTGAATTCATCGTTTACATTAATGGTCAGACGATCATACTTTACATGCTTCACCAGGCCTTCATCATAAGTATATCCTAAACCAAAGTGGAAGCGGTTCTTTTCAGTGCTTCCGTCTACACTCAGGTTAGTAGTGCTAAACTTGGCAGTACGGGTTACAGCATCAATCCAGTCTGTATTGCCGGTATAAGCGCCAAGACCCGGGGTTCCTACATTATTTACAAAGTTTAGTAAGGATGTATTATTGGGATCATCAAAAACTGTATTATTCGCTTCAAACTCCAGTAACTGGCGAAATTCTGCTCCGTTGGCCAGTTGAATTTTATCAACCAGCTTTTTAGTGCCATAACTTGTGTTGAAGTTAATGTTAACCTGGCCGGCCTTAGCTTTCTTGGTTGTTACCAAAATAGCACCGGCAGCACCTTTGATACCAAAGATGGCCAGTGAAGAGGGATCTTTCAATACTTCCACACTTTCAATTTCACTGGGGTTCACAAAGTCCATGTTATCACTGAAAATACCGTCAATGATATAAACAGGCCTGATGGAGCCTACACTGATAGTACCCCTTATCCTTACATCCGGAGCTGAACCCGGAATGGCAGTATTCACAATCTGCAAACCAGCCACTTTTGATTGTAAGGAAGCGAGAGGGTTGGCGTTGGGCTGAGCGGCAATCTCATCACCCTTTACTTTTACGATTGAACCGGTAAGGTCTCTTTTGGCAGCCGTACCATAACCAATCACCACTACGGCATCCTGAATTTTTTCAGAAACTTTCAGTACCACTGTCAAAGATGTTTTTCCCTTTACAGAAACCTCAGTGCTTTCGTAGCCGACAGAGCTGAATACAAGCACAGCATCATCCGGAACAGTGATAGAAAAGTTACCGTTGGCATCGGTGGTTGTTCCTGCCCTTGAACCTTTAACGGAGACGGATACACCAGCCAGTGGTTCACCAGTTGCAGAAGTTACTTTACCGGTGATCCTGATCTCAGGTGAAATCATTTCCGCTGAAGTAATTCCTTCTTTAAGCACAACCAGGTTAGTGCCAAGTACCTTGTAAGCAATACCGGTGTTCGCCAGTATTTTATCCAGTACCTCGTTGAGGGTGGCATTAGTTACATCTACATTTACTTTGGGTTTACCTTTTACTGATTCTTCGGAAAAGAGGAAGCGGTAATCACTTTTTTTCTCGATCGCAAAAAGCACTTTCTTGATCTCGGCCTCATTCATTTTCAGGGTAATTCTCTCCTGTCCAAGACCCTTTGCAGATACCTGAAGACAGGCAAAAAGCAATAGTGCAATCGTTAATTTCATAATCCTGGCAATCTTTAAAAATAACAGAGCCTTTTGCGAAACAGCAGCTGTTTCAGTTTTTTTCATAATTTACATTTGGAGGGTTAAGAATGCAGACACTTAAGTGTCTCGTTTGCAATCATTTCGGCGGAATTCCGTTGCAGCGGGGTTCCGCTTTTTTATTCCCTCGCTCAGGATGTGTTGTCAGCAATCATATGGCCTTAAGCATTAGCGGTGAATAATTATTTTATTTCCGGTTTGTTCGTATTTAAAGGGTATAAAAATTTTTAAAGCTCCCAGTGCCTGGTCAATCGTTTCGTTTTCAAAAATTCCTGTCACTCTTTTTTGCTGCAGATACTCATCTGTTATATCAATACTTACATCATACCACCTTTCCATTCTCACTGCCAGTTCAGCCAGTGATTCATCCCTGAACACCAACCTGTTTTTGATCCATTCAATTTCAGCTACTGTACTGTCAGCCGGACTATACTTCAGTTTATTTACCGACATCAGCGTTTTGATAGCAGCAGCCGAAGTGTTGTCCTTACTCTCCGCTGTTTTTCCTTTTTTAACAATAGCATCATTCTCTACTACCAGTTTTTCACTGGGGGAAAGAATGATCTTGTCATTCGGCCTGTTCTTGATCGTTACCTCCACGCTTCCTCTTATCAGGCTGGTCTCCGTATGTTTATCTTCCGGGTAAGCTTTTACATTGAATACTGTACCCAGTACTTTTATATTGATACTTGATGTATGAATAATGAAGGGCTTTTCTTTCATTTTCATCACATCGAAATAACCTTCCCCGGTCAGTGTCACTTCCCGCAGATCCTTTCCGAAATTTTTATCATAGGTAAGTTTGCTTCCGGCATTCAGCCATACAATTGATCCGTCCGGTAATTCAATTTTTGATTTGGAGCCTGGTCTTGTGCTGATTTCGTTTACTTCTCTCGCCATACTCCTTCCGCTTCCCTCACCACTTCGCTGCCCTGTCAGGTTATTGAAAAGGAAAAAACCACCAATAACAGCAGCTGCTGCTGCCGCCCAATACCACCTGATCCTTTTTGACTTTCCTATCTCTGCTTCCAAAATACCATCTCCCAGATCAATATTCATTTCCCTCATCCGCTGCTGATGAAGCATAAAAGCATCTTCAGCCTCCATAAAATCATGGGCAGATCTGCTGGTCCAAACATCCCCGATATTCTGTACCGCATGCTGCCATTCCGGGTGTTGCTGAATGAGCTGTTCCAGTTCCTTCAATTCCGGCAGGGTGGCTTCGTTCGCTAACTTTTTCGACAGTAAAATCCAAAATTTCTCCTGACTCATTCAACGAGTTGATTAGAATAAACCATTAAGACACTAAAAAGCAGGTAATACCCCTAAAAGAATTTTAACTTTTTTTTGAAGAAACGGGGTTAACAGGAGTTTTTATATTCATCTGCATACACTTGCCAACCCGTCGAAGAGCAATGGCCATTTGAGCCTCAACGGTTTTTACAGAGAGATGCAGTAAATCAGCCACCTCTTTATAGCGCAATCCATCCTCCTTTATTAGCTTGAAAATCAACCTGCAACGGGGGGGGAGGTCATTTATGGCCTGCCGGATCTGGCGAAAAACCTCTTCGGTGATCATCAGCTTTTCGGGATCAAAATAAATACTGTTCAGCTGCACCAGCCAATCATCCGGTGCTATACTGATCTGTTTCTTTTGTTTGTTGATACGGGTTATCGCCAGGTTCTTGGTGGCGGTATAAAAATATAAGCGGGGGGATTCAACAGCAGTCAACTGGCTTCTTTTCTCCCATATCTTAATGAAAACATCAGATACCAGCTCTTCAGCCTCTTCACGGGACTTTAAAATGGTGAAAGCAAATTGCTTCAGCCGATAGTAAAGCAGTACAAATAATTCTTTGTAAGCAGCCTGGTCATTGTTTACCGCAATTAGTGTAAGTAACCGTCTTATTTGTTCGTTTTCAGTCATATGAGCAAAAAGCGGCTCAATCTAAGGAATTGGAATTGTAAAAAGAGTGACTTCCAATCAGAAATATTTTTTCAATGAGAAATTACACTATTTATTGATTTTACACAACACATATCGTGATGGCAAATAATCGATAGATAGTAACAAAAAAAGCCATTGCGAAAGATGCAATGGCTTTGTGGACCCTGCTGGGATCGAACCAGCGACCCTCTGATTATGAGTCAGATGCTCTA
>CAYPBW010000226.1:0-3892 GCA_964409055.1 uncultured Chitinophaga sp.
TTGATGATCCTGAACTGTTGGATCTTGTTGAAATGGAAATCCGTGATTTGTTGACATTCTACGGTTTTGATGGTGCCAATACACCTATCATTAAAGGTTCTGCATCCGGTGCTCTTGCCGGCGAAGAAAAATGGGTTAAAGGTGTTGAAGAGCTGATGGAAGCTGTAGACACTTACATTCCGCTGCCTCCTCGTCCGGTTGATCAGCCGTTCCTGATGTCTGTAGAGGATGTGTTCTCTATCACTGGTCGTGGTACTGTTGCCACAGGTCGTATTGAAAGAGGACGTATCAAAGTAGGTGAGCCTGTTGAGATCGTTGGTCTTATCGAAGCTCCTCTTACTTCTACTGTTACAGGTGTGGAAATGTTCCGTAAACTGCTTGATGAGGGTGAAGCTGGTGACAACGCCGGTCTGCTGCTCCGCGGTATTGAAAAGACCCAGATCCGTCGTGGTATGGTTATCGTGAAGCCCGGATCTATCACTCCGCATACTGATTTCAAAGCAGAGGTTTACGTATTGAGCAAAGAGGAAGGTGGTCGTCACACTCCATTCTTTAATAAATATCGTCCTCAGTTCTATTTCCGTACAACTGACGTTACAGGTGAAGTAGAATTGGCTGCAGGTACTGAAATGGTGATGCCTGGTGATAACACTTCGCTGACAGTAAAACTCATCCAGCCTATTGCGATGGAAAAAGGTTTGAAGTTTGCGATTCGTGAAGGTGGCCGTACAGTAGGTGCCGGACAGGTAACTGATATCATCAAGTAAGCTTTAAGCCACAAGCTTTTAGCTTTAGCCGTAAGGCGCAAAGATTAAATTTTATATCTTTGATTTATAAGAATCTAAAAGCTGTTAGCTCACTGCTAATAGCTTTTAGCTTTCTACGGGCATAGTTCAATGGTAGAATAGCGGTCTCCAAAACCGTTGATGGGAGTTCGAATCTCTCTGCCCGTGCAAACAGTTTTTTTATGAACAAGATTGCACATTATTTCCGGGAGTCTTACAAGGAGTTGACTGAAAAAGTAAGCTGGCCAACCTGGCCGCAACTTCAGCAATCAACAATGATTGTCCTGGCTGCAACGATTGTTATAACATTCATCGTATTGGCTATGGATTTTGTTGCCAGCAATGGATTGAAGTTTATTTACAAACAACTTTTCTAAACAATGGATGCAGCTACAGCAAATACAGAAAATGTACAGCAGCAGGATACCAAATGGTATGTATTGCGTGTTGTAAGTGGCAAAGAGAAAAAAGTTAAGGAATACCTTGATAAAGAAGTGAGCCGTGGCGGGTGGGACCAGGTAAAACAGGTTTTTTTACCCGTTGAGAAAGTTTACAAAGTTGCCAATGGGAAAAAGGTGATGCGGGAAAGAAACTATTATCCCGGCTATGTAATGATCGAAATCGCCAATGGTAAGCTTACTGACGACCTCAGGGATATCATTAAAAATACAACCAACGTAATTCATTTTCTTGGAAAGGAAAATCCTATTGCTCTCCGCAAGGCCGAAGTGAACAAGATGCTGGGCAAAATGGATGAAATGGCGGAAGTGGGTGGTATCAGCATGAGTGAGCCGTTTATTGTGGGTGAAACTATCAAGATCATTGAAGGGCCGTTTAATGACTTTAACGGTGTTATCGAAGAAGTAAATGATGAGAAGAAGAAGCTGAAAGTAACTGTAAAAATTTTCGGCCGGTCAACCCCTGTAGAATTGAATTATATGCAGGTGGAGAAGATCAGCTAAAAAGAGACAGCGATAAATATCTTAAAATCACCGCACGGAATTTTTTCATATATTAGATTGAAAATAAATTAACAGCTATGCGCTTTGTGCTTATACTGATATCAATCTTGTATTCAGTTATATTCTTGCAATCTTGCAATAAGGGAGATGATATAGGAGGGCCTTCAGGCATTGACACACTATCCCAGCCGCCATCAGTAATCCGCGATTCAATTCTTTCAATTGACAGAATCGTGCAACCCTATTATGGCAGTTGCCGTTTTAATTATGATAGCAAAGGTAGAATTACCAGCTATGGAAGATTCATCAATATTAATAATTTTGACTCTACAATAATTAATTATGATGTTACAGGAAAAGTCACCCACATGTTAAATTATCAAGATCACCCATACCAGGAACATGAGGTAAGGCCCATTATTTTTGTGTACGAATCAGGTCGGGTTGTGAAGATTATACATAAAAGAGTCAAGAAAAAGGGAGATTACACAACAAACTATCTTACTGATATAAGTAATAGTTTAGAGATTGATGGTTATGATAGTCTGATTTATAACAATACAGGCAAAATCATTGGAACTAGGTTTTATGTTTATGATTACCGGATTAACCCCGGCCCACAGGTGGTGTTATTTAGTTATAAAAACATAACCTATAATCCGAGCAACGATAGTTTATACCAGAAGATCGAGTCTTATTTTGCTGACGTTAATGGAGGTAACCAATTAGATTGGCAATTTAATTTTTATCAGTATCACCCTAAGGCCAATCCCTTTTATAATAAGATTCCTTTTTATAGCCTCCTTGCCGGTAAAATTACTATCTATTATATATTGACTCATTATAATAGCCGATCTGGGCATGTTTTTTTGGCTGACGTTCCTCGTCTTAGTTCTCACAACTCAATTAGCTCGAATATTACTTATAACTTTCCCGATTCGATGTTGCGGAGTTCTTATGTGGATGGACATGATTATGAGGTAGTCTACTACTATTATAAAAAGGTGCCTAAATAAGAGTTCAAAATGAGAATTGGCTATTAACCCATTGTATATCAGTATAATGGGATTTATACATCAAGAAAAGCAGACACTAAAATATTTCACTAAAAAGAGTTAAAACTCTTTAATACATCAATAATTTCCCCTTACCTTTGCACCCCCAATTAGTTCTTTAGAAATATCCGTTTCGGCGGATTATGAGGAATTTGGGAGACCGAGTAATCTAAATGAAAGGTCGCTTGAACCAATAAATCAAAGAAAATGGCAAAAGAAATCTCTGGCTTTGTTAAGCTACAGTGCAAGGGTGGCCAGGCCAACCCCGCACCTCCAATCGGTCCTGCGCTGGGTTCCAAGGGTATTAATATCATGGAATTCTGCAAGCAATTCAATGCAAGAACACAGGACAAACCCGGGAAAGTTCTCCCCGTATTAATTACTGTTTATTCAGACAAAAGTTTTGATTTTATCATCAAAACGCCTCCCGCAGCCGTTCAACTGATGGAAGCCGCTAAGATTCAAAAGGGTTCCAAAGAGAGCAACCGCAGCAAAGTAGGTAAGGTAACATGGGACCAGGTAAAGGCAATTGCAGAAGATAAGATGCCTGACCTGAACTGTTTTACCGTGGAAAGCGCCATGAAAATGGTAGCTGGTACAGCCCGCAGCATGGGTCTCAATGTAGAAGGTAAAGCTCCATGGGAAAATTAATTTTTTGAATCCAAAAACGTTTTAAAATGGCATTCATTAGTAAAAAAAGAAAAGTTGCTGATACGAAGGTTGACGCAAATAAGGCATATTCACTAAAGGAGGCATCTGCATTGGTAAAGCAAATTACCACCTGCAAGTTTGATGCATCAGTTGATCTTCACATCCGTTTGGGTGTAGATCCTAAAAAGGCTGATCAGGCTATCCGCGGTACGGTTACCCTTCCTCATGGTACAGGTAAAACGAAAAAAGTATTGGTTCTTTGTACTCCTGATAAAGAGGCCGAAGCAAAAGGCGCCGGCGCTGATTATGTAGGGCTGGATGAGTTTGTACAAAAGATCGAAGGAGGCTGGGTAGATGTAGATGTAATTATTGCTACTCCGTCTGTAATGCCTAAGATCGGTAAACTGGGTAAAGTGTTAGGTCCCCGTAACCTGATGCC
>CAYPBW010000227.1:0-2053 GCA_964409055.1 uncultured Chitinophaga sp.
GCCAAAGAAGGATTTAAGTGCTACGACAACCAGCCCCTCACCTACTGGACTACCGCCCTTGCCGGCGAAGTGGGTGAGCTGTGCAATATGATCAAGAAGATGCAGAGAGTGGAAAGGGGCGGAATAGATGGTGGCAGCAGCTACAGCGCCAAAGACATCACCAAAGAAATGCTGAAAGAAGAGATCGGGGGCATCGCCATTTACCTAGACCTGCTGGCATCGTTGCTCGATATCAGTTTGGAAGAAGCCATTATTGACACCTTCAACAGCAAGTCGGACAAGTATGGGTTTAACCAGAAAATCAGTGAAGTACTGTCTGAAAAATGAACAATCAAATCCCCGGCCATTGTCATTTTTTGATTAACCACCGGAAGCAATTGACTGACAATAGTTAAACAATGGGAGTACCCGGAGAAAATTAATCCACATAGAAAGGCTATGGCATTATTCTTGGCGCTTTTGGGTATACAAAAACCAAAAAATTCATTGTATGCAAAAGTCAGTTTTGTCCATTATGGTGGTGGCGGCTTTACTGCTGCTGGTATCCTGTAGCAAAGAGGATAATGCAGGCAAACTATCTTACCAGCTCCGTACAAAAAATCCCGATGCCACTGTCAACCGCACCAGCAGCGGCAGTGTAACCTGGACCAGTGGTTCAGCCTATGCCGATAAAATTGAATTTGAGGCAGAAAAGGACGATGACAACGAAGTGGAGTATGAATCAAGAGTGGCCCGCCGCATCGATCTCTTTGCCCCGGTCAGCCAACTGGGTAATATCTCCCTGCCTCCCGGCCGTTACGAAGAAATAGAAATTGAAGTAGACCTTGCCACTTCGGCAACCGACACAGCATTTGTTTTAAGAGGCAGCTTCACCAATAATATTGGCTACACAGTTCCGGTAGTATTTTTCATCAACGAACTGCTGGAGTTCAAAGCCGAAGCAGAAGATATTACGATTGGAAGTGCAGCCGATATTACAGCATTGACCACACTGGATCTTTCGCTGCTCACCACCGGTATTACCGAATCCATGCTGAGCAGCGCCACACTTATCAATGGAGTTCTTGTTATATCTGCAAGCAGCAATACCGCTTTATACACTGCCATACTTTCCAATATCAATAATATTGATGACGTAGAGCTGGACGATTAATCGCTTTTTGTTTGCCTAAGGTTTCCTGCCCCGGAATGCCGGGGCTTTTTTATGTACTTTGTGTGGCATAAACAGTATGTCCGCCTTTTTCAACGATACATTCATAGATGCCGGAGATGCCAAACTGCATGTAGCTGATCTTTCCATACAACGGGGATATGCTGTCTTTGATTTCTGCCGCACAGTAAACAGAAAACCACTGTTTATAAATGATCATCTTGACCGCTTCTTTGCTTCTGCAGCGGCCATGCACCTGCCGGTAAACAAAACGAGAGAAGAACTCATTCACATCATTGCGCAACTCATTCATCAATCCTCATTGCCGGAAGCCGGTATCCGCATCATGCTTACCGGTGGTTATTCACCCGACACCTATACACCGGCAGCGCCCAACCTGCTCATCACCTGCAACCCGGTGAAGACGGCCACGGCTGATGACTTTGAAAAAGGATTTGCTGTCATCAGTTATGAACACCAGCGGGAACTTCCGCATATCAAAAGCATCAATTATCTCACTGCTGTATGGCTGCAGCCATTATTGAAAGAAAAGAAGGCAGACGATGTATTGTATCATCATAACAATAGCATTACCGAATTTCCGCGGAGCAATGTATTTATGGTAACAAAAGATAACCGGCTCCTCACTCCTGCCCGTTATATGCTGAAAGGGATTACCCGTAAACAGGTACTGTCATTGGCTTCGGCTATCCTGCCTGTCGAAGAAAGAGATATTCACCTGGAGCAAGTATATGATGCAGCAGAGCTGTTTCTCACCAGTACCAGCAAAAAAATCATGCCGGTGATAAGAATAGATGATATTGTTATCGGAGATGGAAAACCCGGTGTAATAACAAGAGAGCTTTACAGGAGATTTTTAGAAAAAGAAAAAAACCAATAAGA
>CAYPBW010000227.1:2153-3822 GCA_964409055.1 uncultured Chitinophaga sp.
GTACTCATATCAATCACAAAGCGGTACTTCACATCACTCTTCAGCAATCGTTCATACGCTTCATTGATCTGGTCCATTCGGATGAGTTCAATATCAGATACGATATTATGCTCGGCACAAAAATCCAGCATCTCCTGTGTTTCCGGTAATCCGCCAATGAGTGAGCCGGCAATACTCTTGCGGCCAAAGATGAGGTTGAAAGCCGGAACAGTAGCCGGTGCGGATGGCGCACCCACACATACCATCACCCCGCTGGTGCGCAACAGGCCGAGATAAAAATTATAATCATGATCGGCTGAAACCGTATCGAGAATAAAATCAAAATAGCCCATCACTGATTTTACCTGGGCTTCATCACTGGTCAGTACAAATTTGTGTGCGCCCAGCCGTTTGGCATCTTTCTCTTTGGAGGGTGTATGACTGAGCATGGTTACTTCAGCTCCCATCGCTGCCGCCAGCTTTACACCCATATGACCTAAACCACCTAGGCCGAGTATGCCTACCCGGGTGCCCTTGCCCACTTTCCAGTGGCGCAGGGGTGAATAAGTGGTGATGCCCGCACATAGCAGTGGCGCTGCTGCATCCAGCGGCAGGTTGTCGGCAATATGCAATACAAAATCTTCATGCACCACGATGCCCTTGCTGTAACCGCCATGTGTATGTCCGCCGCTTATCTTGTCAGGCGCACAATAGGTACCGGTAGGTCCCTGGTGGCAATACTGTTCCAATCCGTCTTTGCAGTTATCACATTCCCGGCAACTGTCCACCAGGCAACCCACGGCTGCCTTATCGCCTACTTTGAATTTTTTTACATGACTGCCCACTGCGGTTACAATCCCTACTATCTCATGACCCGGTACACAGGGATAGATCGCATTGTGCCATTCATTGCGAACGGTGTGCAGGTCACTGTGGCAAACACCACAGTATTGTATGTCTATCTGTACATCCTGCGGATGGGGTTCTCTTCTTTCAATGGTTAGCGGAACAAGAGGCGTGGTGGCACTATGGGCACCGTAGGCTTTGGTAGCGGACATAAATAGTAGTTGAGTTGATTAAAAAGATAAATGTAATACTAAAGGAATATAACCACACCCGGACAGGTTTGTTTAATAATGATTTCATTTCAACTCCCGGATGCGGGCAACCGATAAATATGAATATAGGATAGTGCCACAGAAACACTGAGGCTGTCTTTTGACTTTTTCAGCGATGCTGTGTCTGCCTGTCCGGCAGTCAGGTTTCTGTGGCTTTTCTCTCTTTAATTCTTCACCCTGTTCGGATAGGGTGGCCGCTTGGGATCCGGTTGCGGGTTCTTCTCTAATTCTTTCAGCGCTATTTCAATCGCCTTTTCCAGTTGCGGGTCTCTTCCTTTGATTACATCGGCCGGTGTTTGTTCTATTTCCACATCTGGTGGTACGCCTGCATTCTCCACTATAAATCCGTCCTTCGTCCAGATGGCAAGATTGGGCGCTGTTACCCCGCCACCATCCATAAACTCAGGGAAACCGATAATGCCTACCAGGCCGCCCCATGTTCGTTTACCTACCAGTGTACCTACATTGAACTTGCGGAACATCCACGGCAGCATATCACCACCGGAGCCTGCTGTTTCATCAATCAGCATCACCTTCGGCCCCTGTATGGAGGCGCTGGGCGATTTCAGGTC
>CAYPBW010000228.1:0-3799 GCA_964409055.1 uncultured Chitinophaga sp.
CCGGTAATACCGTTGATGGCAGGCACTGAGCCTGTATAGATGGAGCTGTGTCCGCAGGCGGTTACGGTAGGAGCATATGGAATAAAGGTATTTTCACAAGTAAAGCCCTGGTTGAGCATTCTTTTAAATCCGCCATTATTGTCATACCGGTCGTAGTAGCGATACAGATAATCCCACCTCATTTGGTCAACCACGATGCCCACAACCAGTTTCGGACGCTGAACGGAAGATTGAGCGGTTGAGCTTAAAGCGATAGCAGTAATGCAAAAGGACAACAGAATATTCCTCATGAAAAATATTTTGGCAAATGTAAGGCTTTGCTATTTTCAGACTGTTACGGATCCGAGATGAAACTTTTGCCTTTGTCGTTGCGCCGATGCGCTTTTTATTTTATAACAGTGCAGTGTTCAGAAAGAATTTGTGTTTTGCCATTCATTTTAATAATAGTCATACTACATCGCTGTGTGTCAGCGAATGATTTGCCTCTGTAAGTCCCGGTTCCGATCCATACGGTATTAACAATGGCTGTGTTGCCTTCAATGCGGTAAGAGATTTCTTCCCGGCTGTACTTTTCCAATTTGTATTCCGGGGAAGCAGCCGTTTTCATTACATTTTGCCTGTCGTAAGTGCCACCGGACTGGGTAAAATAAATATAGTTTCCTGCCAGTGCTGAATCTACAGCTGCGGTATCCTTGTTTTTCCAGCCATTGTCAAAACGGCTGATAACAGCCCGGATATCTTTTGCCGTCAATATTTCTTTTTTCTGCTTACAAGAGATCAGGATAAGATTGGTCATTACCAGAATCAGGATAAGTGTATTTTTCATGAGATGCAAAGGTAGTACGGGTATTAGCTTTTTCAAAACGAAAATGAAGGTCAAAGAATCAATTACGGACAAAATGTTTAAAAGCAGCTGCCGCAATGATACATAAGCCGCCTGTAATCCACCACAAGTTAGTGAAGCCCCAATGCTGGGCTATTTGAGCACCGCCCATAGGGCCAAGTGTTTGTGCTGCTGACCAGGCCATGGTGTACAAAGCCGCATACTGACCCCTGTTAGATGGTTGTGTCCGTGCAATCCAATAACTGTTCATAAAGGGCATCGATAATATTTCTCCAAAAGTGACCAGTAAAATCATTCCCGAAGCTACTATGGCTGCAGGGCCTGGCGCATTCAGCAGTAAGAAGGAAATCCCAACGATGAAAACACCTGCGGTTATGTATACAATATTCTGTCGCCTCCCTTCCAATTTATAGATCAATACCATTTCCAGCAGGGCAATGATCACACCGTTTGCACCCATTAATATGCCAATAAATGGTTTTGAAAAATGCATTTCTTTTTCGAAGAATAAGGGCAGATTATTAAAGAGCTGAAAGAAACAGCTTGCAAAAAGAAGGGTAATGGTTGCAAAAAGCAGATAGACTTTATCACTGTATGCTGACTTAATAGCAACGTTATCGCTGCCTGTTCTGGCGGACGGCTTATAAGCAACAGGTTTCAATACCAGCCACATCAATACAGCTGCTCCAATATTGGTACATCCATCCACCCAGAAAAGCAGTTCATAATTGATATTGGCCAAAAAGCCACCCAGGCCGCTTCCTACAGCCCATCCCAAATTAATGGCCAGCCTGTTCAATGCGTATGACCGGGTTCTGTTCTCTTCTTTCGAGTAGAAAGCAATTGCCGTAGAATTGGCCGGCCGGAATGCTTCATTAACGAAGCTTAGCAGGTAGGTGAAGAGACAAATCAGGGGGTAGGTTTTCATTTGCCCCAAAATCATAAAAAGGATACCGCCGCCGGATAGTGCTATTAATTGAACGGGGTAAAATCCAATTTTATCGGTTAGCCTTCCCCCCAGCCAGGCACCGCTGAAGGCCCCGGCGCCAAATAACCCGAAAACAATCCCTGCTTCACCCACAGAGTACCCCATTTCGGGGCTGGTGAGATAAAGGGTCATAAAAGGGATGACCATGGTACCGCTTCTGTTGATCAGCATGATCAGGGATAATAGCCAGGTTTCTTTTGACAGGCCTGTAAAAGCATTCCGGTATGTTTTGGCTGTAGCAGATATCATGAGTGCGGCAAAGGTACAGTTTGGTCGTTTGGTTTGGGGCTTGTGGCAACCTGTTGTTGTTAATTACACGATTGGAAATGTATTGTTCAGGATATTTTATACATTTAGTCCAAACACTTAACCAACATGAGAAAAGTTTTTTTATTAGCACTGATTATTACAGGAGTTTT
Source organism: uncultured Chitinophaga sp. (assembly GCA_964409055.1). GTDB lineage: Bacteria > Bacteroidota > Bacteroidia > Chitinophagales > Chitinophagaceae > JJ008. The sequence continues at coordinate 2,252 of CAYPBW010000228.1, forward strand.
CGTTTTATCAAATTGCAACCCTGCCCGGAAAGCTACAGCATCTGCACCAGCAAAGCTCACCTATGAGGCAAACCTTATGACCGTAGTAGCAGAGAATTGCTCCCCCTGCCATATTCCTGCAAAAGGAGGTAAGAAGAAGGCTTATGATTCCTATGCCAGTGTGAAAACAGATATTGACGAGATTATTCGCCGGATTGAACTGAATCCCACGGATAAGGGATTTATGCCTTTCAAAAAGACGGCAAAGCTAAGTGACAGCACCATTGCTGTATTCAAACAATGGAAAGCAGACGGGTTGCTTGAAAAATAATCCTGTTTACTTGCCCAGCAGAATATCATACAGCAACTGGGTCCATTCCATTCGGTGGATATAGAATGAATGCTCCTGTTTGTTAACAGATAGTTCAATCATCAGCCGGTCTTCAAAACGGGAAACGTACTGGTTTTCGTTTATTTTTTTCCACTTATAGGACTGGATGTTGAGAATAGACTGCAGTTTTGAATACATACAGGTATCGCAGCCGGCAATAACTTTTTCCCTGATGCATTTACCAAGGCTATCGAAGCTGTAGATAATTTTGGTTTGTTCATTAGCAGGACCTGTCGTGGTATAAACCAACTCGTCTGTCGTGTCTTTTATGCCGGATATAAAGCCTTCTTTCTTTTCAATTTTGGCTGCCAGTGAATCCTTTAGGGCTGATTTTGTATAGTTCATATAGCGTTGGCCATAGGAAATTGCGGGCAGAAAAAGCAGCAGAAATAAATATAAACGGGTCATATATCGTTATAATTTATGAGTGTCAAAATTAGGTTCTTTCTGTCTTCGGAACTTTTACCGGCAAGCTTAAAAGATGAAAATCATGTACTTTTGAATTATCAAAAATGTATAGTGTTATGAAAAAGATTACTGCATTGTTATTGGTTGGTTTTGCGCTGGTATTGCAAAACTGTGATAAGGATGATGAGCCGGACAACCGGCCGGTTGCAAGGTTCACCCCTTCCGGGTATAATCAACCAGTACCCTGTACAATCAACTTTATTAATAATTCTTCCAACGCTACAAGCTATTCCTGGAGCCTGGGCGATGGCACCACTACGACTAATCCCAATCCCAGTAAGACATACTCAGCCATAGGCACTTATTATGTGTCATTAAAAGTAACTGGCCCCAATGGGTCAGACTCCATTTGCCGTTCTATAACACTTGACCAGGTCATTCCTAATGAGTCTACATTTTCTTATTACATGGACAAGTGTTCAGGAACCCCGGTAAGTGTGCAGTTTTATTCATTGAACCCGCAATCACAGTTTCATGCCTGGGATTTTGGAAACGGAGTAACCACCCCGGAAGCAAACCCCCTGATGCGGTTTGAAACACCGGGCAACTACACTATCAAATACAGTTCACAGATTGGCGGGATACGGGATACGATTATAAGGGCTATTCAGATAAACTAACCGTGTAAAAAAAGAAAAGCCTCAGTACACTGAGGCTTTTTAGTGGGAGTTGACGGGATCGAACCGCCGACCCTCTGCTTGTAAGGCAGA
>CAYPBW010000229.1:0-3760 GCA_964409055.1 uncultured Chitinophaga sp.
CCTTTAATGGTCTTTGACCTGAAATCAGGGGCAACCTGTATATTATAATGTACCACATTCCACCATGCCCTTTCCGGCGTGATGCTGCCACGCAATGTATCCTGTCTGCTGAATTTTTCTTTTGGGTTCAGCGGTTGTGCGCAGGATGAACAGAATATAAAACAACCAAAAACAAGTAATGAAGCAAATCGTAACAGGTAATTCGTCATAGTTTCTATTGTTACTGTAAATTTAAGGCCCAATGATTAAGATGAACGTTAAATGTGGCCGGTGGCTTTTTGCTGTAATGCTGTCAACTCTTTTTGTATTGGTCTCCTGCTACAGTGAAAAAAGAAGTGACAAGCAGATGTTTCATTATAATGAATTCAATGGTATTGCCTCTCTTGATCCTGCTTTTGCCAAAAATCAGTCTACCATGTGGCCGGCTCACCAGTTATTTAATACATTGGTTGAAATTGACGACGACCTGCATATTATTCCTTCGCTGGCAAAAAGCTGGGATATTTCGGATGATAAAACTGTTTACCTGTTTCATTTAAGAACAGATGTTTTTTTTCATGATGATCCTGTCTTCACCAACGGCAAGGGCAGAAAAATGGTGGCAGCTGATGTGGTGTATAGCCTCAACAGGATAATTGATAAGCAGGTAGCCAGTCCCGGTTCATGGATATTCAATGGCAAAGTGGATTCCATTCAGCCATTCCTTGCTCTCAATGACTCCACTTTCCAGCTTAGATTATTAAGACCATACAATCCGATCCTTGGCATTATTTCTATGCAGTATTGTTCGATAGTGCCTAAAGAAGCAGTGGAAAGATATGGAACTGATTTTCGCAGGCACCCGGTCGGCACAGGCCCATTTCGCTTTGTGGACTGGGAAGAAGGACAAGCCCTGATTTTTGCAAAAAATGAAAAATATTTTGAAACAGATAGTTCAGGAAAAAGATTGCCTTACCTGGATGGGATTAAGGTATCTTTTTATGACAGCAAGGCAACAGAATTTTTGTTATTCCGGCAAAAGCAACTCGACTTCATCAACGATATTGAAGCATCGTTTAAGGATGAAATATTAACAAAGCAAGGTAGTCTTAGAAAGGATTGGGAGAGTAAGATTGTCCTGCAAACAAGCCCTTACCTAAATATTGAATACCTGGGCATACTGGTTGACACCGCCAATGAACTGGTGAAGAATTCGCCCATGCGGCTGCGAAAAATCAGACAGGCAATCAACTACGGATTTGACAGGCGAAAAATGGTGCTGTACCTGCGCAATTCTTTAGGTACACCAGCCGAATCAGGGTTTGTGCCAATGGGATTACCCTCATTTGATACCAATGCTGTAAAGGGCTATCATTATAATCCGGCTAAGACAAAACAGTTGCTGGCTGAAGCCGGTTACCCCGGGGGCAAAGGGTTGCCGGTTGTAAAGCTGCTGACCATTGCTATTTATGCTGATATGGCCAATTTTATCGCCAAGCAACTGGAAGAATCCGGAATTCCGGTACAGGTTGAAGTAATTCAAAAGGCCTTGTTATTAACCATGACGTCCAGTTCTGCTGCTGCCTTCTTTCGGGGCAGCTGGATAGCAGATTACCCGGATGCAGAAAATTATTTATCTGTTTTTTATTCGAAGAATCCGGCACCTCCCAATTATACCCGGTATAAGAATCCGGAATTTGACAAAGCTTTTGAAAAAGCGATTGCCGAAACCAATGATTCTCTTCGGTACAAACTTTATCAGCTGGCTGATCAAATTATGATGAATGATGCCCCGGTAGTGCCATTATGGTATGATAAAGCTGTTAGACTGGTACAGCCCAATGTGACAGGTTTTAAAGCCAATGCACTCAACTTGCTGGAACTAAGGTATACGAGACTGATTAAATAGAATAAAGGGAAATTATTGTTTTAGTTTATCCTTAAATACTTTTCTGAACTTATCCAGTTTGGGACGAATCACAATCTTACAATAGGGATTGTTATTTTCATTATTCTCAAAGTATTGCTGGTGATACGTTTCCGCCGGGTAAAATTTAGAAAATGCTGTAATTTCTGTAACGATCGGACGGGGGAAAGCTCCGCTTTTATCCAGTTCAGCTTTGTATTTTTCTGCCTTTTCTTTTTGTTCCTGGTTATGGTAAAAAATGCCGCTACGATATTGTGTTCCCACATCAGCTCCCTGCCGGTTGAGTGTGGTGGGGTCATGCGTTTCCCAAAAAACTTCCAGCAGCTCATCAAAACTAATGACTGAAGGGTCGTATATAATTTGCAAACATTCAGCATGACCGGTTTCGCCGGTACATACTTCTTTATAAGTAGGATTCTCGGTTTGCCCGCCGGTATAACCCGACGTGGCGCTGATTACTCCTTTCAATTCCTCAAAAATTGCTTCGGTGCACCAAAAACAGCCATTGGCAAATGTGGCGGTATCTGTTTTCGTTGTAACTGATTTTTCCATATCTATATTATTACTGCTGATGGTTATTTTTGTGTTTTCTGCTGGTTTCTGGGCGCAGGAAAGCAGGGCTATTAACCCGGAAAATGCTGAAATAAATATTGGTTTCATACTGATCATTAATAGTGCAAATTACGAGGTAGATCAAATAGCGGTTTTTAAAAGATTTTTATCCTGGAAAGTTTTCAGATCTTCTTAACAATAAACAAATTGCCTGCCGATTAGTTGACATAAGTTCAAGAATTTACCTTTGCTGCCCAATATGAAACTTTACCCGGAGTCGGCTTCTATTCAGCTTGAATTCAATAAAATCAAAGAATTATTGGCTAATTACTGTCAGTCAGAGCATGCCCGTGACAAAGCGCAGCAGTTACGTATACATACCCGCCAGGAATTCATAGAACTGGAATTAAAGCAAAGCCACGAGTACAGGCAATTGATCGTCAATGGCATTTACTTTCCTAATGACTATATACTCAACTTATCAAAGGAGTTAAAATTGCTTTCTATACCGGGAGCAGTTTTATCCGGTGAGCAATTCATGCTTATCAGAAAACTGTCAGAAAGCATGGAAAAGATATTCCGGTGGTTTGATAGCGAAAGAAGGATTGCTTATGAGGGTTTGGCCAAAGTTACTGACGGTACTTATTACGAGAAAGTGATCATTGAACTGATAGATGATGTGCTGGACGATTATGGCCAGGTGAAAGACAATGCTTCAGAGGCACTAAAAAATATTCGCCAGAGCCTGTACCGGAAAAGAAACGAATTGCGCCGCTTGTTTGAGAAAATTGTTTCTAAGCTTAATAAAGCCGGTTACCTGGCTGACATTGAGGAAAGTTTCATGAACGGAAGAAGGGTGGTAGCCATCTTTGCCGAACAAAAACGGACTGTAAAAGGTATTCTGCATGGTGAAAGTGACAGCCGGAAAACAGCTTTTGTAGAGCCAGAAGAAACTATCGAACTGAATAACCAAGTACATGAACTGGAGAACGCAGAACGTAAAGAAGTATACAGGATTTTAAGAGAGCTGACAGCCAAACTTTCTGTTTATGCATCCCTGCTTACCAACTATCATGCTGTTATTGGTGAGTATGACTTTATCAGGGCAAAGGCAAAACTGGGTATAGAAATAAAGGGGGAGTACCCATTGCTGACAGATAAGTCACACATTCACCTGGCAGAAGCTTATCATCCCCTGTTGTATCTATACAATCAAAAAACTGGTAAGTCAACGATTCCTGTTTCTATTACCCTTGATGATAATAAAAGAATATTAGTCATCAGCGGACCCAATGCCGGTGG
>CAYPBW010000230.1:0-3730 GCA_964409055.1 uncultured Chitinophaga sp.
ACTTTGGGCAATTTTCCAGGCCAGTGCATTTTCTCTGCCACCGGAGCCCAGTAATAATATTCGCATGTTAGTTAGTAATTGCTGGATTTTAAGCGCCTTAAAGAATAATGGATATATCGGATAAAGATAAACCTAAAAGTTTTTGGGTGGGCAAATTTCTGTATTTTGGTTGCTCTTAAGGACGAATGACTCTGATTTGTAAACTAAAAAAAGCCGTATGAGCCAATCTCAAGTTGTAATCAAACCTTCTGAACCAAAGTCAGGAAAACACCCAAAAGCACTTTATGTACTCTTCTTCACTGAAATGTGGGAACGATTTGCGTACTACCTGATGGTAGGTATTCTTTTTCTGTATATGACAGACACTACGACAGGGGGAAAAGGATTTTCCGGAAAAATTGGTGCTGACATAGTCGGTAGTTTTATTGCCCTTGTTTACCTGACCCCGTTCATCGGTGGTTTGATTGCAGACCGCTATCTTGGTTATGTAAAATCCATTTTTATCGGAGGCTCATTAATGGCTGCCGGCTATCTCGGTCTTTCTTTACCGGGCGATACAGCGATGTTTGTTTCATTAGCCCTTATCATTGTGGGCAATGGTTTTTTCAAACCTAATATCTCAACGCTGTTGGGTAATATTTACAACAGGGAAGATTTAAAGCCGTTAAAAGACAATGCTTATAATATCTTCTACATGGGTATTAACATTGGCGCTTTCGTTTGCAACTTTGTTGCCGCCTACCTGCGAAATGCGTATGGCTGGGGATATGCTTTTGCTGCTGCCGGTGTTGGACTCATCATTGGCATGATCATACTGGCAGGCGCTATGAAGGATAAAGACATCAAAGAAGCAGATGTAAGAAAACCTGTTCAGGCGGAGGATATGCCGCTTTCAAAAATTTTCACTACTGTTTTCTTGCCAGCTATTATTACAGCCATTATAGGATGGTTTGTACCTACAGAAGTTCTGGGAGCTCCCATCATGGGCACTCAGGCCAATGATGCATTCATTTTCGCCTGTTTACCAATCATTGCATTCTATATCTCACTTTGGGTAAGAGCAAAAGGACAAGACAAAAAGGGCATCGGTGTATTGTTGTTCATCTTTGCCATTGGTATTGCTTTCTGGACCATCTATAATCAAAACTCAACAGGTTTAACATTATGGGCAGAGAAACATACAGACAGGGTTGCATCTCCTACTACCGCAAAAATTACCGGCGCTATTTTCCCGATGCAGAAAGTAACCGATACTCCCCGTCTTGTCAATAAGCTGGATCAGTATATGCGGGAGGTAAAGGATGACAGCGGAAAGGTAATCCAGGAAATGGGACCAGATCCTTACTTCGTCAATGTGCCGAAAGACCAATGGCCAAATGGTAAAGAAGTAAAACTGACTAATACTGAACTTTTCCAATCCATCAACCCATTATTTATTGTATTACTGACATTATTCTTTGTGCCCTTCTTCAGTTGGCTGCGCAAACGGGGCAAAGAACCAACAACGATGTCGAAGTTCGGAATGGCCTTGTTCATCTCCGGCCTGTCGGCACTGGTAATGGTTTTCGCCATTCTGTCGGTGCCTTCTATTTATACCCATAAGGCCTCAGCCATTTGGTTATGGCTCACTTATTTTGTTTTCACTATCAGTGAAATTTTCCTGAGCCCGATGGGATTATCATTAGTATCAAAACTGGCACCAGCCCGTTTGACAGCGCTGATGATGGGCGGCTGGTTCTTATCCACTTCTATTGGTGGTAAAGTTGCCGGTGTAATGACAAGTTTCTGGGATGATTTTACTGACAAGAAAATATTCTTTATGATACTGGTTGTGGCAGCCTTTATTGGTGGTATCCTGATCTATTCAAGAATCAAGACGCTGAACCAGGTTGTAAAAGACAAAACAGGTTCTCATTAATCAAATTTTGCTTTAAAAAAAAGGCGGCCAACAAAGCCGTCTTTTTTATTTTCACTAACCTCATTTTTGCTATCTTGACCACTTAAACGATTGAGCTATGTGGAAGAAACACCCGAAAGCCCTGCCCTTTTTATTTTTCTCTGAAATGTGGGAGCGATTTGGTTATTACCTGATGATCGGCATTTTTACCCTGTACCTGAAAGATGTGAAAACGGGTTATGCCATGACGGAAGCAGAGTCTGCTGACCTTTACGGAACCTTTATTGCCCTGGTATTCCTTACTCCATTTATCGGTGGCCTGCTGGCCGACCGCTACCTGGGCTATCGCAAATCCATCATCATGGGAGGCCTGATGATGGGCGCAGGCTATTGTCTTATGTCGGTGCATAGTCTTCCGATGCTTTATATTTCCATGACGCTGGTTATCCTTGGTAATGGTTTTTTTAAACCAAATATTTCCACCCTGCTGGGCAATGTTTATACCACACCGCAATATGTAAAACAAAAAGACGACGGTTATAATATCTTTTACATGGGTATTAATATCGGCGCTTTCATCTGCAATTTCTTTGGCGCTGCGTTATACATTGTTTATGGCTGGGGTGCTGCATTTATTGCGGCCGGGGTTGGAATGTTCCTGGGTGTAATTATTTTTCTTTCCGGTACCCGGCATTATAAAGCATTTGATGTAAAGAAGGGAGTAGGAGAAAATGATATGTCTATGACCCGTATTGTGGCAACCATTTTTGTACCCTCCATAGCTGCAGGTATCCTTGGATGGCTTATACCCGGCAACCTGGTAGGCTCCGACTCAACTGATGCGTTCCTTTTTGCCTGCCTGCCTGTTATCTATTTTTATGCTTCCCTATTTTTCAGGGCAACCAAAGATGAGAAAAGACCTATTGCAGCACTGCTCGCCATTTTTGCTGTAGTGGTAATGTTCTGGGCTGTATTCAAACAAAATGGTTCGGCGCTTAATACCTGGGCTGACCGGTATACTAACCGGCAGGTAACCGGCATAGCACAGACAGTATTTGAGAAGCTGAATTTTTCACAAACCATTACTTATACAAAAGATTCTGTAGCAAAGTACGATGACCAGTTCCGTTTGCAAAAAGAGAACGGTAAGATTGTGAAAGAACTTAACTACCCGGTTTATTTTAAAAATGTTCCCCAAGATAAAAAGCCGGCAGAAGGTGATAAAGTGAGTTTGTGGGCTACCAACCTGAGCCAGTCAATCAATCCGGGCTGGGTGATATTGCTTACTCCGCTGGTAGTTGCCTTCTTTACCTGGCTGCGCAGAAGAAACCAGGAACCCTCTACAGCCACCAAGATCGCATTTGGACTTTTTATCTCCGGCTTATCCGCACTGGTGATGGTGGGTGCAGTATATGCCAGTCATAACGGAACAGAAAAAGCCAGTGTGCTTTGGCTGATATCCAGTTATGGCGTGATAACAATCGGCGAACTTTTGCTAAGCCCGATGGGACTATCACTGGTATCCAAATTAAGCCCTGTTCGTATTACGTCATTGATGATGGGGGGATGGTTCCTTGCTACTTCCATCGGTAATAAATTATCCGGAGTTCTTTCCTCTATGTGGGACAAATACAATCACAAGGCGGGTTTCTTCTGGGTTAATTTTGGTTTACTGATGATTGCTGCCCTCATGTGTTTTGCGATGCTGAAATGGCTGAATAAGATAATGAAAGAAAAAGGAGTTAGTTGAGTCGATAATAATGTGTAATAAGTAAATTCAATAGGAATGTTTTTGGCTATTGACTAATGACTATTGACTGTTTTCCCTATCTT
>CAYPBW010000231.1:0-3702 GCA_964409055.1 uncultured Chitinophaga sp.
ATTATCAGAAGAAAACTGTACCAGCAGTGTCGTATATTTATGTGTTATAGGCAACCCTAAACGAACAGACATGCACAATTCCGCACTTATATTATTGACAGGACATAGCCCACCTGATTCATTACAAAGACCCATTAAAATCATCAACCATTTTTCTTAACTTTAAATTCAGTTTATGCGACACATCAAATTCCTTATCCCTCTAACCATTACCTTAATCTTCTTTGCCTGCCGCAAAGATTTTTCTTCTGAGAAAAACAACAACAGCCAGCGACCAACCGACAATGAATTGGTGAGATACACAAAAAGCGGTGTCCCGACAATCTTAGGTAAAGAAATCCCAAACTACTATTCGGTTGACAACATAGCAAAGGCCATTGCCAAAATAAAAGGAATTTCGTATCAGGGTTCTTCAAACGCTAATGCCCGAACTACAATAAATGTAGGCGGACTTCAGGTAGATGCTAATTTTAAGTATATCCGCTTTCTGCCAGCAGATGAAGACCAGTTGATGGAACTGATTGAGGCAGGCCTTGACCTCTATGAAGAACCTCTTCACTTTGAAGTTGACCAATTAGGCGAAACCTATCATGACCCGTCTTTGCCCGATTCAGTAATAACATGGATGTACACAGTTGTGCCAAATGACTATCAGCTTCCGGCAAATATACAGACGGAACTTCTTTCAGAAGTATTTCTATTCAATACCGAGTTGGAAGAGTTAGAAGAAGATGAATTTGAAGACAGCGACCCCGAACCCGGTAATCAATATTACTGCAACACACAGCCTGACATTAATATTCGTATTATGCCCTGCAAGTACAGCAGGCGCAGTCAGTTGATGAATGACGCCTATCAATGGCTCGTTAATAATAATATAGACCCTCAAACACTGGAAGACGAAGCAATGAATACTGCCGGTTATGTTGAACAGGCAGATGCAAGAAGATGTTCAAAAAGGTATCCACAGGGACGTATAACAGTTGAGGACAATAATCTTAGAACCAATGTTCCTGTAAAGGGGTTGATGGTAAAAGCCAGGAACTTTTTGAAAATCAAACGTACTTATACTGACATAAATGGCAATTTCAGGATAAGTAAGAAATACAGAAAAGCAACGATTGTTGTAAAGTGGCGCAACCGCCTAGCTACTACACGAGGCATCGATAATTGGTGGAAATTTTATGATATTTTCTTTCCCATAAAATATCGCATTGGGCAGTTTGAGTGCGGTGCATTAGATAATATAACTTTCAATTTTCCATTCACAGCAGACCATAGAAGTTTATGGAATGAAAGATTTGCTGCTTCACATTTTTTGAACAGTCTTTGGGAAACTTACGAAAACGCCAGAACAGATAACATAAACTATCCTCCCAATAAACTAAGGGTTTATCTTGTTGCCCGTTGGTTTAATGGTTCTGCATTTACACCCATGTTTTCACAGGTTTATGGCAGAGGTTTCCCGATTGAAGAATTTATTAACCTACTGCAACTGAAATTAGGCAGAGCAGTGAAAGGAGCGTTAAAAAAGCTACTGCTGAAAAATGCGCCTGATATTTTTATTCCAACATTTACCGATAGATTTGGTACACGTCAATCAGAACTTCCAGATGAACTTACCAATACCAGTTACCATGAGTTAGGCCATGCCATACACTTTGCGCAGGTAAGCGGTGATTACTGGAAGCGAAATACCTATCCCGCTTATGGTTACAACCTTGTGGCTTATGGCGGCGACTATGGCCCCAAAAATGGCCCATTCGCTCCTTTTGTAGGAGTTACAGAAATGTGGGGATTTTATTTTGGAAATACGCTGACATTCAGAAAATACAACGCCATATCAACCAACCCTGCATTCCCACCAGCATCACAAATAGTTGCCGGAAATATAAGAGATGAAAATATCCTTCAACTTGAAAATAATATTCCTGATGATAACATAAATGTTGCATTTGGAAATGACAGAAGCTGGAGCTGGATACCCTTTGGCTTTATTCATGACATGACGGATAATGGGGAGAATGCAGCGCTTACAGGAGTAAATGATGCTGTGAATACTTATACTTTAAACGGCGCTTTTCGGGGTATGCAGTTTAGTGTTACAGACGTATGTGGCTATATGGAAGAAGTGTTAAGAAGGAATAATTTTTCACAAGACTTTCAGATGCGGTTGATGATGGACAGCTATCGCTGGCAGTGTTGGGCTCCGTAATTCTTATTGACTCCTGACCTGAAATTTCGGGTCAGGAGTTTCATTTTAAAAATATTTTATGAAACAATTACTCCTACTATTGCTTGCGTCCATGTTATTAGCTGGTTCATGCACCAAATACCATCCAAAGGATATAAGGCAGGTATTACCCATTATGCCTGTTAGTATTACTCCTTTAAAAGATACCTTCAACCTGAATGACACATTAATTTTTGAAATTGATATTCCCGAAACTCTAAAAGATTCTTTGTCCGGTCAATTAATAACTTTTATAAATTTTAATTTTGCATCCGCATTAAGATTCAGAAAGCTTGTTGACCCAAACAAAAGTATCGGAGACCAGCAGTCTAATGGAACAGACTATCAAATAATAAGTACAGGAATAGGTACGATTCAATCACCCCCCACAACAACATTTGCAAACTTTAATCTGCAATACCAGAATACCAGGTATAAGATTTCGTCTAAACTTGTGGTAAAAAATTCAGGCGTAATGACGATTAGCCCGTTCTATTTAGCCCCAGCTCAAGCGCAAAGTGCAACGATGGGTACAAACAACAACGGGGAAACTATTTACGCTACACTAGACCAAATAAAATATTTCATTAACAATGGACAAACAAATTTTCATATCTACAAACAACATTGTAAGGAAGTGGCCTTCCCCAATGATTCAGACAATTGGATTGAAAACACGGGTACATTCACATTTGTGGTAAGGTAATATGAAAAGCGTAGGTTTATTATTTACAATAATCATATTTCCCTTATCCGGCACGTCAGTCTTTGCACAAATAACTGAGCAGCCTGATTTGGCTTATGTTATCGTTGCAAGTAAAAACGGCATAGAACGAAAGTACAAAGCCGGAACAAGGCTTCTAATAAAATATAATAATGGAAATTCAAAACAAAAAGCAAGAGGATATTTTGCAGGAGTAGAAGAAGAAAAGATTGCGATTTTCTCTAAGAAGGCAACCGGAAAAGCTATTTTAATTTCGCCTGACAGTGTTTTGCTATTAAGAAAAATCCGGCCAACACAAAGAATTATTTTCGCTACTATCGGTATGACCTTGATAGGGGGCGGAGCAGCCATTCTTGACAAGGCTTCCAACACATCCGGTAACAGTGGTGCAGCAGTACTGATTATACCGGTAATAGGTGCAGGAGTATATTTCTTGTGGGCAGTTCCTGTATCCTTACTCATTGAAAAAATCAATGAAAAGAAAAAAGATAAAGGATGGACATTTTTAATAAAGCGTTTAAAATGAATATGGCGACGAAGGGTGTGCCTATAACAAATGTATTGCCAAAATGCAGGCTGCCGGAAGCCGTGTTTCAACTGTTGTAATTATGTTCGGCTGCATATCCAGCTTGACCTTATCTATTTAGCAATGTGCATATCATCATCTTTTTTATCTTTACTCAGCAGCAGTTAGCCGGGGCGGACGGAATTCTATTCCCTGCACTTCGGCAATACCTGCCCGTTA
>CAYPBW010000232.1:0-3697 GCA_964409055.1 uncultured Chitinophaga sp.
TGCTTAGAACAAAAACAAAGCCCCGTCATCAGACGGGGCTTTTCTTATAATGTAATTTTAGAAAAGTTTTTTTACAACTTTATCTCTTCATCGTTTTTATCGAAGAATTTGTACTCGGTCAGGTGGTAGTTACTGTCTTTTTCCAGTCTTGTTTTCTGACCGTACTTCCGCTTCCACTGCGACATTTTTGTATTCCAGGGCCAACCCTTTGTCAGGTAAGCATATAAAATAGGATGTACCACCAGTTTAAGGTTGGCGTTTTTATGTGTTACCAGGTAACTTAAATTCTTTTCTATTTCATCTTCGAGCAGCAGGGTAGAAGATATCTTTCCGGTGCCATTGCAGCTTGGACACACTTCCTGTGTATTGATGTTCACCTCTGGCTTCATCCGCTGGCGGGTAATCTGCATGATGCCGAATTTGGAAATAGGAAGCACGGCATGTTTGGCCCTGTCCGGTGCCATGAACTCTTCCATCTTTTCCATCAGCTTCCGCTTATTCTCCGGCAACTTCATATCAATAAAATCAACCACAATGATGCCGCCAAGATCCCGCAGGCGCAATTGCCTGGCTATTTCTTCTGCTGCCTCCAGGTTCGTTTCCAGGGCATTTTGCTCCTGGTTATTGCTTACACTCTTATAGCCGCTGTTCACATCTATTACATGCAAAGCTTCGGTATGCTCAATGATGAGGTAAGCGCCGCTATCAAGGTTTACTGTTTTGCCAAACGAAGATTTCACCTGCTTGGTGATACCAAAGGAATCAAATATGGGTGAACCGTTATTGTAAAATGAAACGATCTCTGCTTTTTCCGGCGCAATGCGCTGAATATAATTCTTGGTGTCGCTGTAAATATTTTTATCGTTCACCACGATGCGGTTGAAATCAGCATTCAGCAGGTCACGCAGTATACTGGTGGTTTTGGTTTGTTCACTAAGTACCCGGGTAGGTGCTACTGCTCCTTTCAGGTTTTGCTGAATAGCCTTCCACATGTCCACCAGGGCTGAAAGATCTTCATGCAACTCGGCTGTATTCTTTCCTTCTGCAGCCGTACGTACAATGACGCCAAAGTTTTTACTCTTGATGGCCTCCACGATCTTTTGCAAACGTTTCCTTTCCTCTGATGAATGGATCTTTCTCGATACCGCTACAATATCATTGAAAGGGGTAAGTACCACGAAACGGCCGGGCAGGGATATTTCACAGCTAAGCCTGGGTCCTTTGGCCGCAATAGGCTCTTTTAATATCTGCACCAGTATGTTGGGCTTGCCCCCGAGCACTTCATTGATCTTACCGGTTTTTACAATTTCCGGTTCAATGGTGAACCTGGAAAAATCAAGACCCTGCTCACTCTTATCGTTCATACACATCGTAGTGAACTTCAGGAGTGACCTGGCATAGGGACTCAGATCGGTATAGTGCAGGAAAGCATCTTTTTCAAATCCCACATCTACGAAGGCAGCATTCAGCCCGGGAATCAGTTTCTTCACTTTTCCCAGGTACAGGTCGCCCACAGCAAAACGGGCATCGCTTTTTTCGCTATGCAGTTCTACCAGTTTCTTGTCTTCCAGCAAGGCGATTTCAACGCCCTGCGGAGCCGCATTGATAATAAGTTCTTTGTTCATTACAGCTTACATAAATGAATCACCTTAGTGCTGTAAACACCAGTTGCCAATATTCCGTAAGGAATGCAGGTTGTATCTGCGGATATTTTGCGGAGGAGTGGGTGAGATGCAAACGTATACGGCAAACAACTGGACGACTGTGAAAAGTAGTTGGTTAATTAGTTAATAGGGTTATAGTGAAAATCCATTTTACCAATTAACTAATTAACCAGTTTACCTTACTTGTTCCTCTTCTTATGACGGTTCTTTCTCAGTCTTTTTTTACGTTTGTGCGTCGCAATTTTATGACGCTTCCTTTTTTTACCACAAGGCATACTCAAATAATTTTTTAATGTTCTGTTTATAATAAGTTTCGCAACTTCTATTTCTTCAACTCTTCAATTCTTTTTTGAAGGGCTGTTTTCAGCTCTGCCTCACTCACCAGGTTCAGGCATTGCTGGTACCAGTTCACTGCACTCTTCTTATCACCGGTACGTTCATACGTATCAGCAAGCAACAGTATCGCTTCAATATTTGTGGGTTGAAGCCGGGTAACTGTTTCTAAACGGCTGATCGCTTTATCATATTGCCCCGATAATAATGAACCCTTTACGAGAGTAAGCTGGCCATACACATTGGTACTGTCACGGTCCACCACTTCTTTTATTTTGGCTATTCCCTCCAGCGGGTTGCTGGAAATATTGCCAAACAGGTAACAGGCGCCAAGGCCTATCTTGGATGAGTCATTATCCGGGTTAATCTTCAAAGATCGCTCAAATAAATCTTTGGCTTGCAGGGCTTTCCACTGTCTCCGCTGTTCTGATCCGTCGCTCTGCAGGTTCTCCAAAAATAAACGGGCTGCAAAAGTGAGGCTTTTTTCTGAATTTTCCAATCTGGCCCCTTCGCCGGTGTACCAGGCATAGGGTTCAAAGATCCGGGCCGTATCCGCCCAGTATTTGGCCAATTGGTGGTAAATATGCACCTGCTCTTCCTTTACTTTCTCTTTAGCTACTGCTGCTTCGAGTCCATCCAGAAAAGCTACCTGTGCCGGTTTCAGTTGTTTTTTGGCCATGATCAATATGCTGTCGATGGACATAGCACCATGATTATGACCGTCATCGGGGCTATGCTGTTCTACCGGGGCGGCCACAGTTTTTTTGGCCGGAACCGTCTTTCCAAAGACATATAAAACAGCTGTCAGCACAACTGCTGCGGCCAGGGTTATCCATTGAGGTCTCTTCACTCATCAAAAATTTAGAACTGCAAAAGTAGCCCCAAAATAGTTGTAATCCCTGCCCAAAGCAGCATTTTGTATTTAATTAGTTGGGCTTGCCCGGCATAAAAAAACATATGGTCTGATTCGCAAATCAATGCAATTCCAGGCTAATTCCCTGTTCCAGGGTTATTTATTATCTTAAACTCCGTTTAGAAACCAGTTAATCATTTTTACCATAAACCAACCAACCTATGCGCCTGCTTTTACCTGCACTGCTCTTCACCCTTTTTTTGTTTATCACCTCTTGCAGAAATAAAAGCGAAAAGCAAACAGGGCAAACTGATATTTCATTGATAAAAGACAGCCTTTCATCTGGGCAGGCTACGTCAGATACTACCCTTGCTGCTGTAATGCCGGTAATTGAAAAGAAACTGAATGCCTGGGCAAAATCATTTAATGGCTTTAGTGCAGATTCATTTAAATACACCCAGACAACAAAGTTTGAAGAAATCGCCTACCAGGATACAACGGGAATGGATAAGTTTTACAAGTTGTACAAGCCTTCATTGGTTTTTTCAGGAGACAGCAGTCAGTTCATTGATATCTACAGCGCCGGAATTATGCTGGAAAAGAGGGGAAAGAAAATTATTGCCAGTGCTGATGTGGACCAGGCCATTACCCTTTGCAACCTGCAGACCGGTGATTGGAGACGGATTGCTTTCTTTGGCCCTTCGGCAGGTATTGAAGAAGCCGTATGGGTATCAGCAACCGAGTTTGTATTAGCCGGCATTATCAGAAATGATAACGGCGATCCGATGCCTTTCTTATTGTGGGGTGATGCGCAACAAAAATCTATCCGCTGGTTTGAATCCAGTAT
>CAYPBW010000233.1:0-3683 GCA_964409055.1 uncultured Chitinophaga sp.
GCCTAAATTTGTCGTATTACATTCACAAACCAACATTCATGGATCTGACCGTTGTTAGCATCATCCTCGCCTCCTTAGCTTTAATTATTTCTGTTATCGCCCTTTTTAGAAAACCCGAAATACCTCCTCCGGCTGCTGCGGGTGAGAAATTCGACAGTACTTCATTGCGATTACAGGCTTACGAAAGGCTGGTATTACTGGCCGAGAGAATTTCCTTGCCTAACCTGATCAGCCGGCTTAATCAGCCAGGTATTCCTGCAACTGATATGAAAATTATCCTGGCGGAAAATATCAAACAGGAGTTTGAATACAACAGTACTCAACAATTGTATGTAAGCCCCGTCAGCTGGGATGCAGTCCGGAATCTCAAAGAACAAAACATCATGATCATCAACCAGGTGGCAGCAACTATGCCGGCTGATGCATCTGCCTCTGACCTGAATAGAAAAATTCTGGAAGTAACAATGTCGCAACCCAATGGTTCATTACATGAAATGGTGTTGCAGGCATTGAATTTTGAAGCAAAAAAACTGATGAACTAAATCGTATAGCTATGGCAGACGATAATAAGAAATATACCGACTCCGGAATTGAAATTAAACCGCTTTACACCATCAGTGACATAAATAGTCAGGAAAATGAGTTGCCCGGTAATTATCCTTTTACCAGGGGTGTACAGGCCGATATGTACCGGGGAAAATTATGGACCATGCGGCAGTATGCAGGCTTTTCTACCGCAGAAGAAAGTAATAAACGGTACCATTACTTATTATCACAGGGTGTCAGTGGATTAAGTGTAGCTTTTGACCTTCCCACTCAAATCGGGTACGACAGTGATCATCCCCTCGCTGAAGGAGAAGTGGGCAAAGTAGGTGTTGCTATTGACAGTATTGAAGATATGAAGGTACTCTTCAATGGCATAAAGCTAGAGGAAGTAAGTACATCCATGACCATTAATGCCACCGGTTTTATCCTTCTGTCTTTATATGCTGCACTGGCAAAGCAGCAGGGAGCTGATCTTAAGAAAATATCAGGGACAATTCAGAACGACATCTTAAAAGAATACGCAGCGAGAGGTACCTACATTTACCCCCCAAAGCCTTCCATGCGTATCATCACAGATATTTTTGAATGGTGCAGCAAAGAAGTACCTAAATGGAATACTATCTCCATTTCTGGTTATCACATTCGGGAAGCCGGAAGTACTGCTGTTCAGGAAATAGCTTTTACCCTCAGCAATGGTAAAGCATATGTAAAGGCTGCCTTAAATAAAGGTCTTGATATTAATGTTTTTGGCAAACGCCTGTCCTTCTTTTTCAATGCACATAATAACCTGTTTGAGGAAGTAGCCAAATTCAGGGCTGCCAGGAGAATGTGGGCTAAAATAATGAAAGAGCTTGGCGCCACAGATCCGAAAGCGATGATGTTGCGGTTTCATACACAGACTGGTGGAAGTACATTAACCGCCCAGCAACCCCTCAATAATATTTCAAGGGTTACTATTCAGACCCTCGCAGCTGTATTGGGTGGTACGCAGTCATTACACACAAACGGCTATGACGAAGCACTCAGCCTGCCTACTGAAGAAGCGGCCAGGATAGCCTTGCGTACACAACAAATTGTTGCATTTGAAAGTGGTGTTACTGAAACCGTAGACCCCCTGGCTGGTTCCTATTTTGTAGAAACATTGACCCAACAGGTAGAAGAGGCTGCATGGAAACTGATTGAAAAGATCGATGCTATGGGCGGTAGCGTACCGGCTATTGAACAAGGATTTATTCAGGATGAGATTGCCCGAAGTGCTTATGAATACCAGCGTAGCATTGAAGACACAAATAAAATCATTGTTGGTGTGAATAAATTCCAGGTAGCCAGCGAGGATCATATACCCATACTGAAGGTGGATGACAGCATCAGGACCTTACAATCAGCCAAACTGGCAAAACTGCGCAGCAACAGGGATAATGCCAAGGTTGATCAATGCCTGCAGGAACTGAACGATAAAGCTGTATCTGGGGACAACTTGATGCCAGCAGTACTGGAAGCCGTTGAGAATAAATGTACCCTCGGTGAGATCGCTGATACCCTAAGAGAGGTATTTGGCGAATACAGATAACCTCTATCTGGCATAATCCTGCACAAAAAACCCCTAAAAGTGGTATTTGCCGGGGTTGGCAGATGTCTTATCTTTTCATTCCAAAACCATCTGTCATGAAACCATTAACCTTAACCAGGGCATTAGTGTGCCTTACCTTCCTTTTTTTAAGTATTGAAAGTTTTTCCCAGGTCAAAATCGGGGGGAACCCCAAAGAAGACCCCCACCCATCTGCTGTATTGGAACTGCAGGGAACAGATAAGGGTCTGTTATTGCCAAGATTGTCGCAACAACAAATGCATTCGATAAAGCAGCCGGCCAATGCATTAGTAGTGTACAATACTGATGCAAAAAATGTTTTTATTTACAGCGAGGACCGTAAAGAATGGATGCCCCTGATGCAGGAAGCACAGCGTTTGGGAGAGGACTCTTGTGAATGGGTATTTGATACTTCTACTCTCCGTGTTTTTCTTGTCAGGGGATATCCCCTCGGAGACTCCGTTTATTATAATACAGCCCGTCGCAAATTTGTTTTCACGGATAAAATAAATGTAGAAGGAAGCAATACACCGGCAGATGTGTTTTACCCGGGCAAGTATATTTTTAAGGGAAATGCTTCCGGTGTGTTTCATGATTCTGCCTCCCTGAATTTTCCCAGTATTACATTAAGCAATTTCCTTTTTGCCATCGATAATGATTCATTTGCAGTAGCTAATCCCAACCTTGCGTTTTACAATGGCATGCGCATATCAACGCAAATGTTGCCATCGGCTACTCAAAGGGCATCAACAATACGTTCTTTATTATTGCAGGTAAACCATACCGGTGCTGACTCATTAAACGCTGTAACAGCCCTGGCCAGTAATGCTTTTGTTGACGGACAGGGCTATACAGCCACTTTCAATGGAATTCAAAATAACCTGGCTGTTTCATCAACTGCCACAAATAATATTGGTACTATAACCGGGTATCGCAGTTTGCTATCAATGTCACCGGATGCAGGTGGCAGGGTTATGGGCAGTGTTTTTGGGTATGTCGGCAGCATCAGCGGATTTCGTGACACCTTAAATAACAGCCTCATAAACGGTAATGCCTATGGTATTTTCCTGAATAATATAAATGCAGCACAACCCAAACGCAACTTCGCATTCTATTCTGGCAAAGGACATAATCGTTTTGGCGACTCGACCCTGATTACCGATCAGTTCTTTACCAGTCCCCGTGCCGTATTGGATATAAATGCTAACAGTGCCATGATCATTCCTTCCGGGAATACTTCACAAAGACCTGCCACCGGTATCACAGCTATGCTAAGAAATAATACAGACATCGGTGGACCGGAATATTTTGACGGCGTTGCCTGGCAGCCTCTTTCTACAGGTTCCGGTGAATGGGTATACGATGCGATTACCAACAGGGTAAATCTGAACAGGGGCCTAGCACAGGGTGATTCTGTATATTATAATATTGGCAGGAAAAAATTTGTTTTTGCTGATAAAACAACTTTTGGCAATACCAGTACTCCTGCTGATGTGCAATTCCCGGGCAAGTACATCTTCAAAGCAACGGCTTCAAAACTCTTTCATGA
>CAYPBW010000234.1:0-1221 GCA_964409055.1 uncultured Chitinophaga sp.
TTCAGAAAGATGAGAACGGGATTCGGGTGTAATACTTAAATCAAATAAAGAGTTGCTTTGTGTGTCCATGTGGTTTATAGTTTTGGTTGAAGATAAGTTTTAGTTCAAAAATTATCAATAGGCCCGGGCAAACAAAACCCGTTGTGAAGATGGCTTACCTGTAAGAATGCATTTTCCTTCTTCCTGGGGATTGTTGAGCGGTATGCAGCGTATAGTTGCCTTTGTTTTTTCTTTAATAGCCTCCTCTGTTTCGGCAGTACCATCCCAATGTGCTGAAATAAAACCGCCTTTTTCATCGAGCAATTTTTCAAATTCATCCCAGCTGTCAGCCTTCGTAATATGTTCATCCCGGTACAGCTTTGCCTTATTGAACATATTTTGCTGGATATCTGCCAGCAATTGCTGTACATAACCGGCTATTCCATCCAGGCTAACTGTATTTTTTTCTTTTGTATCACGACGGGCTACTTCCACTACGTTTTTCTCCAGGTCTCTTGCACCAATGGCCAACCTTACCGGCACCCCTTTCATTTCATACTCGGCAAATTTCCAGCCCGGTCTTGCATTATCATTATCATCGTATTTCACCCGGATGCCAAGGGCTTTTAATTCTTTAATGATTTCATCAACCTTCACCCCAATCTGTGCTTTTTGCTCATCCCCTTTATAGATCGGAACAATAACAACTTGCAGCGGTGCAATTTTAGGAGGCAATATCAATCCCTGGTCATCACTGTGGGCCATCACCAGGGCACCTACTAATCTTGTGCTAACTCCCCAACTGGTAGCCCATACATGTTCCAGCTGGTTTTCTTTATTGGAAAACTTAACGTCAAATGCTCTGGCAAAATTCTGACCGAGGAAATGTGAAGTACCTGCCTGTAATGCCTTACCATCCTGCATTAATGCTTCAATGCAATAGGTATTTTCAGCCCCGGCAAAACGTTCACTTTCCGTTTTTACCCCTTTGATCACCGGCACAGCCATAAACTCTTCGGCAAAAGTGGCATATACATCCAGCATTTTTTCTGTTTCTTCAATGGCTTCTTCTTTCGTAGCATGGGCTGTATGCCCTTCCTGCCACAAAAATTCCGCTGTGCGTAAAAACAAACGGGTACGCATTTCCCAGCGGACCACATTGGCCCATTGGTTGATGAGTAAAGGAAGGTCCCGGTAAGACTGAATCCAGTCCTTATACGTATTCCAGATAATTGTTTCAGA
>CAYPBW010000234.1:1321-3653 GCA_964409055.1 uncultured Chitinophaga sp.
CATGAAACCCCAAATTTTACTCCTGGCAGTTATTGTTGCAGCACTCAGCAGTTGTACTACGGCGTATAAAACCGGCCAAACGCCTGATGATGTGTATTTTTCCAAATCCCGCCCGATGGATGAGTATGTTCAGGTAGAGGAGGAAAACGACCAGTATTACCGTTATGATGACGAATATTATGATGACCGCTATCTACGGATGAAAGTGAGAAACCGTAACCGCTGGAACGACCTGAACGACTGGTATTACAACGAACGCCGTTTCCGCTACAATGTATACACCGGCACCTGCTTCTGCAATGACCCCTGGAATCCTCATACCTACTGGAACAGCTACTACAATCCTTACTATAGTCCCTATTATTACAATTACGGTATAGTGAGTATTAAAACACCCAGCTACACCAAACCAAGAACTTTCAACCTGAACACTTATACCAGTAACCAGCCGGGCAATACCAAGACCTATGGTAATTATAACTATACCCCGGTAAGGAGTGGCAATACTAACAATACCTATTCGCCGGCAAGAAACAGCAGCAGTAATGGCAGTGTGCTGAGGAATATTTTCAACGGCAATAATTCTTCATCAGGTACCAAGACCAATACCTCTTCCGGAAGCAGTAATAATAACAGCAGTTCCGGCAGTGGAAGCGGTGGCGGCAGTGCACCTGTGAGAAGGTTCTAACTATAAACAACCTTGTCACCTGATGCCATTCCGTTCGATCAAACGAACCCTTTCTCACTACCCTAAACTTCTTTTATGAAGAAACTATTTTTACTGCTCATAGGCAGTATGGCAGCAACCTATTTGCCCGCACAAGAACCTGCAGATGCTCTTCGTTATGCCTGGCTTACCCCCAGCGGTACTGCCCGGCAACAGGCTGTTGGTGGCGCCATGACATCATTGGGCGGTGATCTTTCGGCTGCGTACGTAAATCCGGCCGGTCTTGCATTTTACAAAACGGGGGACTTTGTCATCACTCCCGGTTTTGAACTCTGGAAAAACAAAGCCACTTACTACGGCCGTACCGAGCAGGATAAAAAGAATACACTGTCTTTTGGTACAACCGGGATTGTACTGGGACATGAAGAAAATTATGGCAAGAGAAAAGGAACCGGAAGCAGTGCATTTGCCTTTGCGATAAACAGATCCGGAAGCTTCAGCAGCAATGTGCTCTACCGCGGACAAAATACCCAAAACTCCTATTCACAAAAATTCCTGGAAGAAATACAAAACAACAATGACCGGGATGCCAACAGTGTAGCCCAAAACTACCCATTTGGTACCAGCCTGGCTTTCAATACGTACTGGATAGATACTATTGCCGGGGGCACCAGCGGTAATTACCAGTTTCAAACAAGGGCAACAGTTGGTAACCTGCTGCAGGAAAATGTAGTTACTAACAAAGGGGGTGTAACAGAACTGGCCCTTGCTTTTGCAGGACAGCGAAATGATAAATTCTACTTCGGCTTTACCCTGGGAGTTCCCTTCCTGCGTTACGACAGGGAATCCACCTTCCTCGAAGCGGATGCAAGTACTGATCCCAATAATAAGTTTGACTATGCCTCCATCACCGAAAACCTGCAAACCAAAGGAACAGGTGTGAACCTGAGAATGGGTATTATTTTCAAACCGCAGGAATACGTTCGTCTCGGTTTGGCTGTACATACTCCTACCTTCTATCGGCTCACCGACCAATACAGCGCTTCTGTTACGGCTAATACAGAGAATTACAAAGGCGAATTATCGCAAAGTTCTTCGCTCTTCACCAATGGCGAAGATGCGGCATTCAGCTACTGGCACTTCACGCCATACCGCATTATGGCCAGCGCTTCGTATGTGCTGCGGGAGATTGAAGATGTGAGAAAACAAAAAGGATTTTTAACAGCAGATATTGAGTATGTAAACTACAAATCATCTTCCTACACTACTGATCCGGAAGGTGATGACAGCCAGGGAACCAGGGACTACCTTAAATCACTGAACAAAGCCATTGACAGGGCCTACAAAGGAGCCTTCAATTTTAAGGCGGGCGGTGAGTTGAAGTTTACTACTATTATGGCCAGGCTGGGTCTTGCTTATTATGGCAATCCTTATAAAAACCTGGCTGGTGAAAAAGGAAATCGTTTTCAGCTGAGCGGCGGCCTGGGTTATCGCAACAAAGGCATCTTTGTTGATCTTACCTATGTACATACCATGGGCAAGGATGTACATTATGCCTATCGTTTGCAAAACACCTCTTTTGCCGGCGCTGCATTAAGACAAACCGGTGGCAATGTGCTGCTGACATTAGGATTCAAAATATAGTCGCAATCAAATCCGCTGCTT
>CAYPBW010000235.1:0-1638 GCA_964409055.1 uncultured Chitinophaga sp.
TCTTTCCTGCAGAGCGACAGTAATGTGAAAAAGATCAACAGCTATATCAGCCGTAAAGTAGCTGAGAAACTCCTGGAGCTTTTCAAAAAAGACCGCAAAGCGTATGAAGAAAAGTGGAGTGATATCGGCTTGTTTGTAAAGTACGGCGCATTAAGTGATGAGAAGTTTTATGAAAAGGCGAAAGAATTTTTATTGCTGACAAACACCCGGAAAGAACATTATACCCTGGAAGAATACAGCGCTAAGGTGAAAGACTTCCAGACAGACAAGAACGGACAACTGGTATATCTCTATACGGCCGATGCAGAGCACCAGCACAGTTATGTGGCGGCGGCACAAAAAAAGAATTATGATGTGCTGCTGATGAATTCGCCGATTGATACCCATTTCATTCATCACCTGGAAATGAAGCTGGAGAAAACATCGTTGAAGAGAGTGGATGCGGATGTATTGGATAAGCTGATTGAAAAAGAAAATACTGAGCAGCATAAACTCACACCGGAAGAGTCGGACAAGCTCAAAGCCATTTTTGATAAGGCGATCAATAATGTAAACATGAAGGTGGAAGTGGAAAGCCAGCCTGCCGATCATTTACCTGTCACCATTACTATGGAAGAATGGATGCGCCGGATGAAGGATATGAGCCGGCTGGGCGGTGGTATGAATTTCTATGGCGCTATGCCTGACACTTACAAAGTAGCGGTGAATGGCAATCACAAACTCATTTCAAAAATTCTCACTGCTGACGAAGCGCAACAAACCGTACTGGCCAAACAGGCATTTGACCTGGCCCTGCTGGCGCAGGGTATGCTGAAGGGTGCTGACCTGACGGCCTTTGTAGAACGAAGTGTGGAGGTGCTGTAATCCTGGGAATGATGCTGTTTTAAAACGCCAGTCATCTGCATCCTTCGACAGGCTCAGGATGACAAAGGCTGACCTGCCTTTTGAGACAGCCTTATTTTATCAGCCGGAATGATGCGTGATATACATGTCCCTGCATTTTTCTGAACAGAAATACAGGGTATCGTTCTGCCGGGTCAGCTGCACTGCTTTTTCAGGAGCCGTTATAAGCATGTGACAAACCGGGTCGATCACATAGGTCTTGCTGATATTTTTGATACAGCAATGCAGTTCGTAGAGATCAACCGGCTGAAGCAGGTTTTTGAACTGCATTAATCCTTTACTGCTGGTTACAAATGCATGATTGGCCGGCAACTGCTCCAGGAATTCCCGGGAACAAAGCATCTTTCCTTTCTCTGCTGCCGACATGATGCGGGCAGCTGTATTGATGGTAGAGCCAAAATAGGCATTGTCTTTTTGTACTACCGGTCCATAATGCAGTCCTGCATGCAGGGCGAGAAACCTTTCCTGTTCATGTACCCGTTCAAACAAAAACGTAGCGGTATAAGCCAGTTGTTCTGCCGAAGAGGAAACGATCACTACCTGGTCGCCTACCCGTTCATGCAGGCGGCTATCACCCACCAGTGACTGATTGACCAGTTGCAGGTAACGATGTACCATATCGGCCGCTTTTTCGCCGCCATGAATTTCGGTGAGGGCGGTGTAGCCGGAAAGGTCGGCCATCATGATGGCTATTGTGGTTTCCATGAAGTGAAAATTAGCAAAGAAATCAAACAA
>CAYPBW010000235.1:1738-3640 GCA_964409055.1 uncultured Chitinophaga sp.
CCTCTTTCCGTGCTGTTATTGTTCCGGAAACCATTTGTAAATCTTACCTGCAGCGGGTCTACATAGGGCTGAAGGAAGGGGGATTTGCCTGCCAGTACACCCAGCAGGAGCAAGAGGTATTTTTTTATCCCTTGCATGACCAGTGCTTTTATGGTAATAAAAGTAACAAGAGTGTGCCCGATAAAAACTGACATTTGTTAAGAGACGGATGAAAAACGCCCCGGAAGAACCGGGGCGTTTCCTTGTGCGCCTTGATTCATGTGAATTGATTGCCTAAACATGGCCTTCGGCCAGCATAGCATCTGCTACCCGTACGAAGCCAGCTATGTTTGCGCCTTTAACATAGTCAATGCTTCCGTCTTCTTTTTTACCATACATCACACATTGCTCATGAATGTTACTCATGATTGTTTGCAATCTTTTTTCTACTTCTTCCCTTGTCCAGGAAAGACGGATGGAGTTTTGTGACATTTCGAGCCCGGATGTGGCTACACCACCGGCATTGGCAGCTTTGCCCGGTGCGTACATCACTCCTTTATCCTGCAATACTTTAATTGCTTCAGGAGTGGTTGGCATATTAGCGCCTTCTGCTACCAGTTTGCATCCTTTTTTCGCCAGCATTTTTGCATCTTCTTCGTCCAGCTCATTTTGTGTAGCACAGGGCAGGGCGATATCACAAGGTATCTTCCAGGGTTTTTCGCCTTCGTAATAAGGCACAGCATATTTGTCGGCATATTCGGCAATGCGGCCGCGGCGAACATTTTTCAGTTCGAGGATGAAGGCCAGTTTTTCTTCATCAATACCATCGGGATCATATATGAAGCCATTGCTGTCGGATGCAGTGAGCGGTATACCTCCCAGCTGGATTGTTTTTTCAATGGCATACTGTGATACATTTCCGCTACCGGATATGACTACTTTTTTACCCTTCAGGGTTTCACCTTTTGTTTTCAGCATTTCTTCTACAAAGAAAAGGGTACCGTAACCGGTTGCTTCGGGGCGGATAAGGCTGCCGCCATAAGTGTATCCTTTGCCGGTTAACACACCGGTAAATTCATTGCTGAGGCGTTTGTATTGTCCAAATAAGTAACCGATTTCTCTTCCGCCTACACCTATATCACCGGCCGGTACGTCTGTGTCGTTGCCGATGTGGCGATACAGTTCTGTCATAAAGCTCTGGCAGAAGCGCATTACTTCATTGTCTGATTTTCCTTTGGGGTCAAAATCTGAACCTCCCTTGGCTCCACCCATTGGTAAAGTGGTGAGAGAGTTTTTGAATACCTGTTCAAAAGCGAGGAATTTCAGGATGCTGAGGTTAACGCTGGGGTGGAAGCGAAGCCCGCCTTTATAAGGCCCGATAGCATTGTTCATCTGCACCCGGAACCCGCGGTTGATGCGGTAATTGCCTTCATCATCTACCCAGGGAACCCGGAATATGATCACCCTTTCGGGTTCGGTCATCCTTTCCAGGATATTGGCTTTTTTGTATTCGGGATGTTCTTCGATAAAAGGAATAATGGCATGTGCAACCTCGGAAACGGCCTGCAGGAATTCAGGCTGGTAAGGGTTGCGTTTTTTCATCAGCTGCATGAACTTGTCAACAGCTGTGTTTTTTGTCGCAAGCATAAAAATGGTTTAAATGTTAAGCAATCTTATTTCACAAGGAGTATTGTCCAGATCCTGTCATCACAATATCTAAAAGTAAAAACGAAGCCTGCCAGATTAAAATGAGGAAAGTCAGTCCCGGCTTCAGTTTTACATGAGTATGGACAGGAATATTGATTTCTTTTCTGTAAATGATTAGTTGCTATTTTTGGACAAGTATGTCTCTTTTTATTGCCTCGCTAAATTCCGGCAGCAATGCCAACTGTTACTATGTGGGAAATGACCAGGAAGCGTTGC
>CAYPBW010000236.1:0-3640 GCA_964409055.1 uncultured Chitinophaga sp.
ATAATGACTGATAATATCTTCTTCATAATGACAAGTTTTTTGAAGTGCAAAGGTATTTCTGTCTTTATAGGGCTGTTATGACGAAAATCAGTTGAAAGCAGTTTTTACAAATTCGGGTATTTTCGTTGCCTAAATCAGCCATGCTATATGAATAAACTGGGAAACTATATAACCGGAAAATGGATTACAGGAGATGGTGACGGACAACTTCTTTATAATGCAGTAACCGGTGAACCTGTTGCAAAGGCTACTACCAAAGGTCTTGATTTTGCAGCCATTACCGATTATGCCCGTAAAGTGGGAAACCCCGCACTTCGGAAAATGACTTTTCACCAGCGGGGAAACATGCTAAAGGCATTGGCTCTGCATTTAAGAAACCATCTTCCCCGGTTTTATGAAATAAGTTATAAAACGGGAGCTACCAAAGCGGATAGCTGGGTAGATATAGAGGGTGGCATCGGTAATTTATTTGCCAATGCTTCACTCCGCCGGAGATTTCCTGATGATGTGATTGCTATTGACGGCGAAAGTCATAACCTGAGTAAGCACAATACGTTCATGGGTACACATATTCTTTCTCCAAAAGAAGGAGTGGCTATCCATATCAATGCCTTCAATTTTCCGGTTTGGGGTATGCTGGAAAAAATTGCGGTTAACCTGCTGGCCGGTGTACCTGCCATTGTAAAGCCGGCTACCGTAACTTCTTACCTGACAGAGGCTGTTGTAAAAGAGATCATTGCTTCTTGCATTTTGCCCGAGGGTTCTTTGCAGCTCATTTGTGGCAGTGCAGGTGACCTGCTGGACCATGTCACTTCGCAGGATATCGTCACTTTTACCGGCAGCGCTTCAACGGGACTGATGCTAAAGAAGACGGCGGCTATCCTGGAGAATAATGTTCCTTTTAATATGGAAGCTGATTCGTTGAACTGTATAGTACTGGGCGAAAACGTAACACCTGATAAACCGGAGTGGGATATTTTTATAAAAGAGATACGAAAGGAAATGACATTAAAAGCCGGTCAGCGATGTACCGGCATCCGCAGGATTTTTGTACCTGGGAATAAAATGGAAGATGTATGGAAAGCGATAGGCACTTCATTGGCCCAAACTGTTATTGGTAATCCGCTGAATGAGAAAGTAAGAATGGGCAGTCTTGCAGGAGAAACGCAGCGATCAGAGGTCAGAAGCCAGGTAGAGAAACTGCTGGCCAGTTCTCAGATTGTATATGGCTCGCTGGATAGTGTGGAAGTGGTGGATGCCGATCCGCAGAAAGGCGCTTTTATGTCCCCGGTTTTATTGATGAATGACAAACCCCATTCCTGCAACGAACCACATGAGGTAGAAGCATTCGGACCCGTAAGTACGATTATGCCCTACAAAAACATGGATGATGCTATCGCACTGAGTAAATTAGGAAAGGGCAGCCTGGTTACAACAATTGTAACAGCGGATTATAAGGAAGCAAGGCAATATGTGATTGGCGCCGCAACCCATCATGGACGTATCCTGGTGCTCAATAACGAATGTGCCAAAGAGAATACCGGGCATGGTTCTCCATTGCCGTTATTGGTACACGGAGGGCCCGGCCGTGCCGGTGGCGGGGAAGAAATGGGGGGTATACGGGGCGTAAAACATTACCTGCAGCGTACGGCTATACAAGGTTCTCCCACTACCATTACGGAAGTTACCAATGTGTACCAGCCTCATGCAAAAGGAAAGGACCCGGGTAAGCATCCTTTTAAAAAATATTTTGAAGAGCTACAGGTTGGTGACCAGATCGTTACAGAGAAGCGGCTGATCACTTCCGGGGACATTGACAAATTTGCCGACCTAAGCGGCGATCATTTCTATGCCCATATCAAAACCACAGATTTTACCGGTACTATGTTTGAACAACAGGTAGCACATGGCTACCTTATCATGAGTATTGCTGCAGGTTTATTTGTCGACAGTTATGAAAAGAACCCGGTTTTGCTGAATTACGGAATAGATGAGCTGCGGTTTACCAAACCTGTTTACCCGGGTGCAGAAATTCATATCCGCTTTACCTGTAAGGAAAAACTACCGAATGATAAAAGAGTGGTAGAAAAACCGGAAGACTTCAAACGGGGGGATGATATTGAAAAAGGCATTGTAAAATGGCTCGTGGAAATGATTGACGATTCCAATGAAGTGACGGGAGTGGCTACCATATTGACCATGGTGGCCCGTAAAAATTAATAAAGCAGGGGCATTTTTATTTTACCGCAATATGGAAATCAGTATTTATTAGGTCATGTTCAGTCTAAATTTGTAGTACAAATTGTGGTTATGGAAGCTTATGTAAAATCAGCAATACATCACGGTGTAAATACGATTGAGTTTTATCACCCGCAAAGCAATTCTTTGCCGGGAAGAATTTTGGAAGACCTGGCACAGGCTATACATGGGGCCGGCAATGATGAGGAAGTTAAAGTGATTGTATTGCGCAGCTTTGGTGACAAAACGTTTTGTTCCGGGGCCAGTTTTGACGAGCTGGTTGCTATTAAGAATAAGGAGCAGGGTCTTGAATTTTTCAGCGGCTTTGCCAAAGTAATCAATGCAATCCGTATCTGTCCCAAGTTTGTAATCGGCCGCATACAGGGTAAGTGTGTAGGTGGCGGTGTAGGTATTGCAGCAGCCTGTGATTATGCAATTGCGACAGAAGCAGCCGAGGTGAAACTAAGTGAACTGGCAGTGGGTATTGGTCCTTTTGTGGTGGGGCCGGCGGTGGAAAGAAAAATCGGGAAATCTGCTTTTGGTACACTGGCTATTGACGCCACGATGTGGCGCAGCGCCGACTGGGCAAAACGTAAAGGTTTATTTGCAGAAGTATATCCCGGCATACCTGAACTGGATGAAGCTGTAAGAAGACTGGTACATGTACTGTCTCATTCAAGCCCGGAGGCGATGGCAGAAATAAAAAAAATGTTATGGAAAGGAACTGAAGACTGGGATACGTTACTGGTAGAAAGGGCAGCAATCAGTGGCAAACTGGTATTAAGTGATTTTACCAGTCATGCCATTGAAAAGTTCAAAGCTCCCAAATCACATAAAGGGGCTTAATGCATGTATCAGCAATTTGATGAAAGCAACTTTCACCGTCTTTGTGATTGGTTGACCAAAAAGGATAAGGATCTCAGCAATATTATCCGGCAGCATGGCTATCCGCCGATGTGGACAAGGCCCAACAGTTTTCAAACACTTATTCTCACTATTCTTGAACAACAGGTATCGCTGGCTGCTGCTTACGCTGCGTTTAAGAAGTTAAAAGAAAAGATCGGCTATGTTACACCCCAAAAGATTCTGCAGCTGTCTGATGAGGAGATGAGGGCCTGCTATTTTACCCGGCAAAAAATGGGGTATGCCCGCCATTTGGCTGAAGCAATAGTCAAAAGACAAATCAGCTTAAAGAAATTATCTCTCTTGCCGGATGAAGAAGTTCGGGAACAATTGATCCGTTTAAAAGGTATTGGTCACTGGACCATTGATGTGTACCTGATGCATGCTTTACAACGAACTGATTTGTTTCCGCTGGGTGATATTGCGTTAGTAAACAGCCTGAAGGAAACCAAACAACTTCATCCGCATGTCTCCAAAGATGAAATGCTGGCTATAGCCG
>CAYPBW010000237.1:0-3604 GCA_964409055.1 uncultured Chitinophaga sp.
ATATGTGGGTGCATGAAGGCTTCACTATGTATTCCGAAGTACTGTTCATCGAATATCACTGGGGTAAAAAAGCAGCCGATGAATACCTGCAGGGTATCCGGGAAAACATCAATAACGACAGGCCGCTTATTGGCCCATACGGTGTAAATAAAGAAGGCAGTGGTGATATGTATAATAAAGGTGCCGCCTTGCTGCATACCATCCGTCAGGTGATCAATGATGATACCGTTTTCAGAAAGATATTAAGAGGATTGAACAGCGATTTCTACCACCGAACAGTCGATTCAAAAGATGTAGAGAAATATTTTTCTGATAAGTCAGGCAAGGACCTGTCTAAAATATTTGATCAGTATCTCCGCACCGTCAATATACCCAGGCTGGAATTTAAAATAAACGGGGACAACCTATCATTCCGTTGGGTCAATTGTGTAAAAGGTTTCAATATGCCGGTTCGATTCCGGGATTCCAATAACTGGATATACCCCACTACGGAATGGAAAACGGTGGCTATGACCTCTGATCTGATAGAAAAGGGAATTTCGTTCGACAAGAACTTTTACATAAGAACAGCCAAAGTGAATTAGCAATTATCAATTCGCCTACTATCTTTACTGCATGAGCAGCATCCGCCGACAGAGTATCATTTCATCCATGGTCATTTATATTGGCTTTGCTGTCGGTTTATTAAATACCTATTTCTTTACAAAGCAAGGCACTTTTACGGAGGCAGAGTATGGCCTTACTACCATTTTCATTGCAATAGCCACCATGATGTCAGCCTTCGCCACCATGGCCATGCCTTCATATATTTTTAAATTTCATCCCTACTACAACGATAATCTCCCTCCCAGAAAGAATGACATGATCACCTGGGCACTGCTGGTTAGCCTTGTCGGTTTTGTTTTGGTTATGATTGCCGGCTGGACGTTGAAACACCTGGTTATAAAAAAATTCGGTACCAATACGCCGCAACTGGTAGCTTACTATTATTGGATTTTCCCACTGGGCCTTGGACTCACCATTTATACGGTGCTGGAAGCCTATGCATGGAGCCTGCACAAATCTGTATTGACTAACTTTTTCAGGGAAGTGCAGTGGAGATTATTTACAACTGTACTGATTGTATTATTTGTTAATAATATCATTAAAGATTATGATCTGTTCATAAAGATTTTTGCATTTAGTTATCCCAGTATTGCTTTAAGCCTTCTGGCCTACCTGGTTATCACCAAAAAGATTCACTTTACGTTTACAGTAAGCAAGGTAAGCCGCCGGTATTTTAAAAAGATACTGGCACTTTGCAGTTTTGTATACGGTGGTACACTCATCTTTACTATTTCCCAGGTGTTTGATACAATCGTAATTGCTTCATTACTGGAGGAAGGATCTGCAAAAGCCGGCATTTTTGGTCTTGCTACTATTGTTACCAGTATCATACAAGCCCCGCAAAGAGGGATTATATCCGCTTCCATTCCGCATTTATCCAAAGCCTGGAAGGATAAGAATATGGACCTGCTGCAAAAAGTATATCAGCGGTCATCCATTAACTTATTGATTTTTGCTTGTGGCATCTTCCTGCTCATCTGGCTGAACTTTACAGATGGTATTATCACTTTTGGCGTGAAACCCAGTTACCTCGATGCTGCCTGGATTTTCTTTTTATTGGGACTTACCAAAATAATTGATATGGGCACCGGGGTAAATGCACAGATCATTGGCACATCCACCTACTGGCGGTTTGAACTGGTTAGTGGTGTTATCCTGCTTAGTGTGATGCTGCCGCTGACCTATATTTTGACCAGGCAATATGGGCTTATTGGCCCGGCTATTGCTGCTCTGATTTCCATCAGCATTTATAATATTATCCGCATCATATTTCTATGGAAAAAATTCAGGTTGTTTCCCCTGACCATTCAATCACTATACACCCTGCTCCTCGCAGGTGGTTGTTATGCTGTATGCTATTGGGTATTTAAAGACATGCATGGATTTGCCGGTTTATTTATCAGAAGCATTGTTTTCATAGCCCTGTACGCCACAGGAGTTATCAGCATGAAACTTTCACCCGATATTCAACCGGTAGTGCAAACGATCAAAAAAAGATTGGGAATTAAATAAAAGATTAATTTCCTGACGCCACCATCTGCTTATCGTCTATCCTTCCGGCTCCGATATAGCGTTTGAGGTAATAAGGCTCAAACAGGTCGTTCACCATTACACCTTTGGAAACAGAAGCATGGATGAATTTATTATTGCCTAAATAAACACCAACATGAGACACGCCACGGCCATTGGTATTGAAAAATACCAAATCACCTTGTTGTAATTCCGTTGTAGATATTTTTCGGCTGATGCGATATTGTTCTCTTGAAACCCTTGGCAACATAATACCAAAAACTGCTGAGTAAACCGCTACTGTAAACCCTGAGCAATCAACACCGCTTTTAGTATTGCCACCTGTACGATAACGAACACCATACCACTCATCAACCGTTTCCAGTAATTGTTTGCTGGGCAATGACTCTACTTCGGTATTCATTAAGATCGCATATTTGAACTGCACTTCAGTTGCACTTTCAATTTCTGCTTCACGGGTAACAATGGCTTTTTCCGGCTGCGCCACTTCTTGCCTGATTGGCTCGGGTATATTGACTGAACGGTCGGAAATGCTGGCCGCAGGACCTGACTTAGGTTCAGCTTTTTCCAGCTTCAACTGCTGCTGGGCGGCAACAGGTGTTACAGCAATTTCATCTATGAATTTTGTCCGGGGTGCATCCATTTGTGCAGAAGTAGAAACCTGTTTGTTGCTGCTGAAATTCAGCGACTTGAAGGTTGAACAACTGCTTAGAAATATGACGGCTGCTATTGCTGGTAAAATCTGCCTAACCATTATTACGTCTTTCGTTTAGGATGATTCAAGGGTAGAATCAAAAATATGTTTGAATTACTTCTGATTACCTACCCTCAGGCAGGTGCGCAAAAATATAAGTTAAAAGCCAAAAAAAACCACATTCCTTAAACGAAAACCCTGTAGTAAAATTGCCACAAACCTAAATTCCTGTTTTCAAACGACTTAGCTTACACACAAACTGTGTATATTGATGAAAATCAGGCATGGCCGGAAACAATTATTTGCCTATTATTGAAGCAAAGATTCAACCACCATGCAAACCTTATTTTCCCTTCTGTCTCTTTATTTCCTGGCAATCGGCTGCCAAACCGCTGGAAACTCCAAAAAACCTGACCTGGATACGCTGTTTAGTAAACAGGTAAACACAGATACCACTCCCCCTGCCCCAAAACTTAAACCCTATTCAACTATCGAATATGAGAAAAAAGAAATACTAACGGCTGCAGGCGGCACTAAATCAGTGATCTTTAATTCTTCGGGTTCAAAACTCTATGCCATGAACCTGGAAGGGATGAGTGTATATGAGTTTGACCAGGCCAGCCGAAAAATTACCCGTGAGTTTAAATTTACACCTACCCGTGGCACCGGTTGGGATTATAACAGAAGCCGCCCTATTGCTTCCTTCCAGGAAAAACCGGTAGAAGCATGTTTTAGTCATGATGATAAAATTTTATGGATATCGCTGCATAATGC
>CAYPBW010000238.1:0-3580 GCA_964409055.1 uncultured Chitinophaga sp.
TCAGCGTTTTTAATTTCCTGTTCTAAGAATCCATTGAGTGGTAAAAACCAGCTAACGCTGTTACCAGAGTCTGAATTACAGACCATGGCTACCGGCGAATACCAGAAATTTTTATCCACCAATAAAGTGGTTGCTGTTTCCAACAACCGGGATGCTGCCATGGTCAACAGGGTTGGAGACCGGATAGTGAGGGCCGTTGAAACCTATTATGCAGACAAGGGCATGAGCGATAAACTGAACGGATTTAAATGGGAGACCAACTTAGTGGAAGACAAAGCTGTGAATGCCTGGTGTATGCCCGGCGGAAAGATTGTGGTATATACAGGTATCCTGCCTGTTACCCAAAATGAGGCGGCGCTGGCGGCTGTAATGGGGCATGAGGTATCACATGCTCTGCTTCAACATGGTAATCAACGCATGAGCCAGGGTATTATTCAGCAATTGGGGGGGGTAGCCCTGCAGGTAGCTTTGGCCAATAAACCACAGGAAACACAGAACCTGTTTTTGGCGGCTTATGGTGTTGGATCTACTGTGGGAGTGATGTTGCCTTTTTCCCGTAAACATGAACTGGAGGCTGACCGTTATGGACTGATATGGACCGCTATGGCCGGTTATAACCCACAAGAAGCCATCGGTTTATGGGAAAGGATGGAGAAGGCTTCTAATGGGCAATCGCCACCTGAGTTCCTAAGTACACACCCATCTGAAGGGCGCCGGATTGAGCAATTAAAGCAATATATGCCGGAGGCATTGCAGTATTATAAGCCTGTAAATGCCGGAAAATAAACACTTAATGCTGATCAACAACCCGCCTGCATCAACCCGGGCGGGTTTTTTGTTTGTATAAAACCCTTTTAAAGAGTGGATTTTTGTTACCTTTGCACTCCCTACTGCTTGAGAACGCTGTAAAATGGCCTCACAAGGAGGCTGTTGACAGGAACCCTTAAAATTAGTTACCAGGTATGTCACAAACGCTGTTTGAAAAATTACAACTGGCCGACGAAAAGAATCTTTTAATCCAGGGATTGCCCTCATCGATCGAAAAACAGTTCAGCAAATTATCTTTCTGCAAAAACATGACTCCGTTGCTTAAGAGCCGGAAGATCGACTTTGCGTTAGTATTCGCCGTAAGCGAGAACCAGCTGAATGGCATTCTGAACGATGTGATGCCCTCACTGAAGGAAGGTTCAAAATTCTGGGTAGCTTATCCAAAATCCACTTCCAAAATCGTTACTGACCTTAACAGGGAAAGAAGCTGGAACCGGCTCACCACTGTAGGTTATGAAAGTATCGAAAGAGTGGAACTGGACCATGTATGGAGCGCCATGCGTTTCGTTAAAGGCCAGGATAACCCAAGGAGTGCCGAAGTAGCCCATACCCGCAAACGGGAGGCTGCTGCCATGGCTGAATAAGCCTTCATTCGTATTCAAAATTTGTTAGGTTTGTTGTTCCCCCGGAACAACAAACTTTTTTTATGCCCTACCTGAATGTTGAGATCAAAGCCCGATGCACTAATCCTGCTTTTATCCGCGACTATTTATTATCAAATAATGCCGGGTTCAGGGGAACAGATGAACAAACGGACACCTATTTTCATGTGCCCCATGGACGCCTGAAGCTAAGGGAAGGAAATATTGAGAACAATCTCATTTACTATGAACGCAGCAACCAGGCAGGTCCGAAGGATTCACATTTTCAGTTAGTGAAGATCAATGATGCCGCAGGGTTGAAAGAAGCTTTGACAAAAGCCAATGGCATAAAAGCCGTGGTAAAAAAGAAAAGGGAGATCTATTATATCGGCAATGTAAAATTTCATATTGACGAAGTGCCGGGGCTGGGTTCTTTTGTTGAAATTGAAGCAGGTAATATACTGGCCGATTTATGTAAGGAGCAATTAAAAAAGCAATGTGATTATTACCTGGCAGCATTTAATATAAAGCCTGAAGATCTCATTGAAGTGTCTTATAGTGATATGCTTATAGAGAATCTTACCTGATGATAACAGTGCCCAGCTTTTTTGTTAACTCCATTTCCATTTTCTTCAGGTGTTCATGTGTCTGGTGCAAAACGGCAAATTCTTCCGGGCTGTGTTCTTTTTCCAGGTCCAGCTGGTTTTCCAGTAACATTCGTTTGATCTTTCGCAACTTGAGGTAGTTGATAGCCGATTCTACTTCTTCATTGGTACGGTCTTCATCCATTTTCAGGTAACCCATCAGCTCCTCTTTGTTGCCGGGTGAGATAGTCCGTATAAAATCTTCGTAGGATTGTTCAAAAAGATTCTGTTGAAAGCCGGTAGACTGGCTGAATTCCTGCCGCCAGTGGTCGCTTTCTTCATAAGGGAAATTGAGCAGTGATACGGCGAGGGTGCTCAGTTTGGTGTCCGGGTGATAGATGAAGAAATTCCTGTTTACTGTTTCTGGATTTGTTTGCAGCGCTTCTTTGAATGCAGCGAGCAAACGGATGATATCTGCATTATCGATCAGGCTTTCATCCACCATCTCTTCAAATAAATAGTCGGCCACCAGTTTTTGGTCATTCCATTTCCGGATGCCGTATTCCAGCAGTATACGGGCCACTTCTCTTTCCTGTAATTCATCTTTGAACAAGAGGTTGAAGGTGGCATCATCATAATCGGTGGCTTCTGCCTGCCGGATATTTTCTGCATGGGTCTTTGCTTCTTCGAAGGGAAGTTTTTTTTCCAGCGTAGAGATCTTATCCCGGATGAATTTATTTACCAGGGCATGCAGGCCGCTTTCTTCGATCTTCAATATCTCTGCACATTGCTTGATATAATCCTGCTGTTTGGTAAAATCTTCCACCTTGTTGATCCGGGAAATGGTTTCCGCAATACGGTTGACCACTTCCGATTTCTTTACCGAATCATTTCCTGCATCTTTTAATGCTACTTCCAGCTGAAAGAGGATAACGTCCTTTTTATTTTTTTGTACAAATTGGGTGAAGGCGCTGGCGCCCAATTTGTTTACATAGCTGTCCGGGTCATCATTATCCGGTATAAGGACAAGTTTTACATTCAATCCTTCTTCCAATGCAAGGTCAAGACCCCGCATGGCCGCTTTTACACCGGCTGCATCGCCATCGTAGATAATGGTAAGGTTGTTGGTATATTTTTTAATCAGCCGAAGCTGGTCAGGTGTGAGCGAAGTACCGCCGCTGGCTACCACATTTTCAATTCCGGCCTGGTGCAGGGAGAGTACATCCGTGTATCCTTCTACGAGCAGGCATTCATCTGCCTTATCGATTGCCTGCCGGGCAAAATAAGAACCATAAAGAATTTTGCTCTTTATATAAATCTCGTTCTCTGGTGTATTAATGTACTTGGGGGCTTTGTCATTGTTCTTCAGTATCCTGGCACCGAAGCCCAGCACTTTGCCACTGTGATTGTGTACGGGAAAAATGACACGGCCCCGGTAATTGTCGGTCAACTGTTCATTGCGCATGGCGACCAGCCCGGTCTTAAGCAAGAGTTCTGTATTATATTGTTTGGCCAGTGCTTCCCTGGTGAAAGCATCTCTTTGTTCCGGGGAGTAACCCAACTGGAATTTTTTGATAATATCTTCCC
>CAYPBW010000239.1:0-3552 GCA_964409055.1 uncultured Chitinophaga sp.
AATGGATAGAATAGAAGTTTCCTAAACTTTTGATACAGGTTCGATTCCTGTCGGGACTACCAACAAAAGGCAGTTAAACGCTGCCTTTTGTCATATAATGAATTACTTGTTTTCGTAAGTTACAGCGTCAAAATAAAAAGCCACAGACAGTTGACTGAATCAGAGTTGATACAAGGACTGAAGGATGGAGATGAATCTGCCTTTAAAGAACTCGTTGAAACCCACCAGGACAGGGTTTATAATACGGCATTGGGGATAGTACAAAATGTGGAAGATGCTGAGGATGTGGCACAGGAAGTATTTATCCAGGTTTTTCGCTCTATTCACTCTTTTAAGGGTGATGCAAAACTGTCCACCTGGCTTTACCGGATAGCCACTACCCGTTCGCTGGACTTGCTACGTAGCAAAAAGAGTAAAAAGCGATTCGGTATTATCCAGCGGCTTTTTGGTGAGGGAGATGAACCGGCCTTTGAAATACCTGATTTTAATCATCCTGGGGTAGCCCTTGAGCAGAAGGAAAATGCCGCCCGTTTATTCAGAGCCATTAGCCAACTCCCTGAAAATCAAAAAATAGCATTTACATTACACAAACTGGAAGATTTAAGCTACCAGGAAGTAAGTGAGGTGATGCAGACTACCGTGCCGGCAGTAGAGTCATTGATGCACAGGGCTAAACTGAATCTGCGTAAAATATTGGAAAAAGAAACAGGCTGAATAACATAAGGGACGAAGGTTTTACTCCCTCTTCCCGTCAAAAATGTTGTATTATGAAAACGGATTACAATAAAAAGACAGAAGAAATCCTCAGCAGTCTGGATAATATTCAGAAGGCTGCGGCACCTGACTTCTTCTATACCCGCCTTAGGGCCAGGATGGAAAAGGAATCCGAAGTTCCTGCTACAAAGTCGTGGGTATTAAGACCGGTTTATACATTTGCAGCACTGGTCATTGTTCTACTTTTCAACGCTTTTGTATTATTAAAGGAAAACGGTGCTAAACAAACCACAACCGCCGTTGACCCGATGCAGTCTATCGCTGCTGAATATAACCTGAACGATAACTCACTGTACGATATAGCACAGGATAAATAAGCAAGATGAAAAATTCGAATAACCGTATACTTACCATAGCAGTATTGTTATTGCTGGTTGCCAATATAGTTCTCGTCTTTATGCTGGTAAAAGGAAAAGGGCCAAAAGATGGTGGTCGCCAGGGTAAGGGAGAGCCATTTGAAATGATGGCGAAGGAATTGAAGATGACCGATCAGCAAAGAAACGATTATAAACTATTGAGAGAAGAGCATCAGAAAAAAGTAAAACCACTATTTGATTCTCTCAGGGCTGCAAAGACGGCATTTTATGACCTGATGAAACTGGATACAGTGAGTGACAGCCTGGTAAATTTATATGGTCAGCAAATAGCCCAAAGGCAAATTGCAATTGATAAAGTGACATTTGCCCACTTCAAAAAGGTAAGGTCACTTTTCAATCCTGACCAGTTGCCACAGTATGACAGCTTTATGAAAAAGATGATGCAAAGGGGCCGAAGAGACTCAGCCGCCAAAAAAGATAAATAAAAGCTCAGGCGTATATTCTCTCTATAGCATCTCTGAATTTTTCCGTAATTACTTTTCTCTTTAATGATAACTTGGGAGTAAGTTCACCTGTGTCCACACTCCAGTCATGTGGTAACAGTTCAAATTTCTTGATCTGCTCCACCTGGTTAAAAAATTTGTTGAAACTTTCTACAAGGTCTTTGTATAAAGCAATTACTTTTTCATTTTGTATCAGCTCTTCATTGGTACCATCTTTTACATTGTTATGATGGCACCAGTCCCGCAGGTTAGGGAAGGAAGGTATGATCAGTGCCCCGACAAATTTCCGCTCGGAACCAACTACCATTACCTGTTCAACATACATGGATTCCTTTAACCGGTTTTCAATCGGTAATGGCGCTACATATTTACCACCGCTTGTTTTGAATAATTCCTTTTTACGGTCAGTTATCTTCAGGTAAGTATGGTCTACCATCATCCCGATATCTCCTGTATGAAACCATCCATCGGCATCGATTACTTCGGCAGTAAGATCGGGCCGCTTATAATAACCCATCATAATATTAGGGCCTTTGCAAAGTATCTCTCCGTCTTCAGCAATCTTCACCATCACGTCTTTTATAATGGGACCCACAGTACCAAACATTCTTCCTTTCTCATCATAAGTGTTTACGGATATTACGGGGGAGGTTTCCGTAAGTCCATATCCTTCCATAATAGGGATATTCGCTGCTGTAAAAATTCGTATCAATCTTACCTGGCAGGCAGCGCCACCTGTTACCACACATCTTAACCGGTTACCCAAGGCTTCCCTCCATTTACTAAAGACAAGTTTGTTGGCGAGACTCAACTGAAAGTTATACCAGGCTCCCTGGCTTTTATTGATTTCAAATTTTTCAGCTAAACTGTGTGCCCAGAAAAATATTTTTCTTTTAGTACCTGTCAGCTCATTTCCTTTTTGCATGATCTTATCATACACTTTCTCCAATAACCTGGGAACAGTGGTGAACATATCCGGTTGTACCTCTTTTAAGTTTTCTCCGATTGTTTCCAGGCTTTCAGCATAATAGATAGAAGTATAATTGAATAGGTACAGGTAAGTAACCATTCTTTCAAAAATATGGTTCAGCGGAAGGAAGCTTAAAGAACGCATATTTTCTCCGGGGGGGAAACAGGGGCTTGAAGCAATCACATTCGATAAAATATTCCGATGGCTCAGCATTACTCCTTTGGGCACCCCGGTGGTACCGGATGTATAGATAATGGTTACAGCATCCTCTTCTTTAATTTTTTCTGATATTGCTTTTGCCCGGGAAATAAGTTCCGGCGTTGAGGCAGCAAGCAATTCTTTCCAATGCCTGCAGTTGGCTATATGTTCAAAAGAAAAAATGTATTGTAATGAGGGAACTCTTTCTTTTATGCTCATCACCTTTAAAAAAGCATCTTCATCATTAACAATCATCACTTTTACTTTTGCATCATTCAGTACGAACTCCAGTTCATTGACATTTATTGTTGGATATATTGGCGTTAATAAGGCGCCGGTCTGTTGAACTGCCAGGTCCACCATCACCCATTCCGGTCTGTTCTTGGAGATAATACCCACTTTATCCCTGCCCTCTACAGTCATATCGTTAGGACTTATACCAAGACTAAGAAGGCCGGCACTTAACTGGTCTACAGTTTCCGCTACTTCAGCCGTACTGAATTTTTTCCACTGACCCCCGGTTTTGCCAGCCAGCATATCGGGGAGGGCTTTGTTTTCCAGCTGAAGCTGGATAGCATCAAACAGGCGTTTGGGTTCAGTCATGGTGCAATCGTTGAATCGTTAACTAATCAGATGGTAAGCAATGTTAGCAGGACAAAT
The DNA here is from genome assembly GCA_964409055.1 of uncultured Chitinophaga sp. Taxonomy (GTDB): domain Bacteria; phylum Bacteroidota; class Bacteroidia; order Chitinophagales; family Chitinophagaceae; genus JJ008. Next base: position 3,423 of record CAYPBW010000239.1, read on the forward strand.
TAGTCAAAAACCCGCATAAAAAAAATCCTGTCTTACACCGTAAAGCAGGATAAAACAAGTTGTTGAGGAATTAGTTTGCCTGGTAATATTGTCCCTGGGGCATACGAAACACCCTGCTCTTCTGGAAGGT
>CAYPBW010000240.1:0-3487 GCA_964409055.1 uncultured Chitinophaga sp.
AATATTTTCCAGTAATCAAAACCTGTTGGATAGGAATGCAAGTGCCATTTGCCGATAATAGCTGTCTGATATCCTGCGGCCTGTAACAACTTTGGCAGTGATGCCCGGGATGAATCAAATCTCTTTCGATTATCAATAACTCCATTTTTATGCGAATGTTGCCCTGTGAGCAGGGTGGCCCTTGCCGGTCCGCAAATGGAATTACCTACAAACGCATTGGTAAATTTGACACCCTCCTTTGCCAACCGGTCAATATTCGGTGTCTGAATCAATGTTTTATTATAGGCACTGATGGCATCCGCATCATGGTCATCGCTCATGATGTAAATGATGTTGGGTCTTTGTTGTGCCAAAGATGTACCAGACAGTAGTAGAGAAAAGAGTAATAACCGCATGGCAACTATTTGTTTGGCCTAAGATATGTAGATTTGAAGGATTAAAACCTGTTAATGGAATTTGGAAGAGTACCGGAATCTGAATTGGATAGTATTGACTTTTCTTTACCTCCGGAGCCGGAATGGAATAAGCAACTATTAAAAGGAAAGCCTTTCGGTAAAGCCAAAGTATATCTTGGTTGTGCCAAATGGGGCAGACCGGAATGGGTAGGGAAAATTTATCCTCCTAAAACGAAGGAGAAAGACTTTTTGCAACACTATGTCAATCATTATAACTGTATTGAACTAAACGCAACACATTATAAAATATATGGAGAGGCCGGTATCCGGAAATGGGCTGAAAAGGCCCGTGGAAAGGACTTTTTATTTTGTCCTAAAATGTATAAAGGGGTAACTCATTTTGGCAATTTAAAAGGGAAGGAATTTATCTCGAATGAGTTTCTTCGAGGGATCATTGGTTTTGAAGGCCACCTGGGTCCTGTTTTCGTGCAGGTAAGTGATAGTTTTTCTCCCAAGCGGAAAGATGAGCTTTTTACTTACCTGAAATCACTACCGGCTGATGTGCAATTCTTCCTGGAAGTTCGTCACCCGGATTGGTTTTCAAAAGAAAAGGACCGGAATGACATGTTTGCATTTCTGCGGGATCATAATATAGGTGCTGTAATTACCGATACTGCCGGCAGAAGAGATTGTGCCCATATGCACCTTACTATTCCAAGGGCTTTTATCCGTTATGTAGGCAACAGTTTGCATGCATCTGATTATACCCGGTGCGATGAATGGGTGTGGCGGATGAAGTACTGGCTTGATAATGGGATAGAGGAACTTTATTTTTTTATGCATATGCATGACGAAGCTACATCTCCTGAGCTTACTGTTTATTTAGTTGATAAAATGAATGCCGCCTGCGGATTAAATCTTATCAAACCACAATTCGTCAATACTGATTCTTTATTGACAGAGCCAAAACAAAAGGGATTATTTGATCAGTAAACTTCACACAGTTCATTCCAGCGGGTAGTATACCTGGGGCTTCGCATTTCCTGTCGCATTTTCCAGTTTCTCCTGCTTCCGCTGGCGGCAAATTTTAAAACATCATCCCGCTGACTGAAGTTGATATTGTCAATTGTATCCATTACTCTTCTTGCATTATTTTTTATATCGGAGAAAAAGAGATTCCCCTGGATTGATGTATCCGGTACGAGACCGCTGAGTATGACGCCGGCTTTCAGGTATTTAAGACCGGGCTTGTATATTTTGTCCACTAACGGAACAGCGTATTTTATCAGATCATTGGTATGAGCGGTTGGTTTGGGCAGCCGTATGTAAGTACTGCTGGTCTGCGGACTATAAGTGTAGTAGCCGGGCTTTTGCTCATTTGTTACAACAAATACACTTATAAAAGCAGCCGCACTGTATTGGCGGCGCAATTTCTCTGCCGCCCTTGATGCATAGGTGGCCACCGCTTCTTTTAACGGCTCTATGTCGTACACCGGGATACCGAACATTCGGGTGGTTGCAATCATTTTCTTTGTTTTTAACGGGTCTTTCATTTCCACACAAGGCTCACCATTCAATTCTTTGATAAGACGTACGCCTACAACACCACCGAGATTTTTCCTTGCCCATTCGGTACTCATCCTGCTCAGTTGCCATGCATTGTTAATCATGAACATTTCTTTCAGTTTTACTGCATACCTGTAGCCAACTCCCCATATTTCTGTAACATCGGTATTCTGCAACGCCTCTTTTATTTTTTCTCCGGAGTCCAGAACCAGTACACAGTTTGTCTGTTCTTTGTTTTTTTTGGACAACCGGTTGGCAACTTTACTTAGTACTTTAGTTGGCGCTACTCCCACCGATACGTAAATGCCAGTCCATTGTTCCACTGTTTGCCTGATTTCCAAAGCTGCTGTCTGCAGTTCTTCGTCAGGAATCATGCCGAGATCAAGAAATGCTTCGTCTACAGAATATACTTCCACCCTGTGCTCGCCCATCATTTCCCGCAATGTATCCATTACTCTCCTGCTGAGGTCGCCATAGAGGTTGTAGTTACTTGAAAAAACGGCTACATCATTTTCTTCTATTATCTCCTTATTCTGATAGTAAGGTGCTGCCATACCCACGCCGAGTTTTTTGGCCTCATCAGTGCGGGATACAATACAACCGTCGTTGTTGCTGAGTACCACGACGGGTTTATCTTTTAGTTCCGGTTTAAATAACCGTTCGCAGGAACAATAGAAATTATTACAATCAATAATCGCTTTCATCAATAATTATTTATCTCAGGCCTGAGCAATTCAATTCATTGCCCGGGCTTTAGCCCGGGGATTATTGTAATAGTTCAAAACCATACTTCTCCATAAACTCCTCATACTCCTGTTGAAATGTTTTTTTCGCATGATGTTGTTCCTGATTTTTGATGTACTCTCTTACCTTGTTTACACCCGACTCACTTACTGACACAGCGAAATAATCATCCTGCCATTCAAATTTTGAAGAAGTTAATCTATGCTTATTCACCCAGAAAGAACTCTCTCCTTTAATCAATTGCACAATTTTGGCAATGGTCTGATCGGCATTTAATGAAATCAATACATGAATATGGTCCACATAACCGTTTACAAAATCAATATAAATACCCTTTGCCCTGGCATTTTCCCGGATATGTGAGAACAACTTTGTTCTTATGCCTTTGTCAAGAACAGGTTCTCTTTTTTTGGTTGCCCACACTAAATGGATCCACATTTTTGTATATCCCATATAATTAATTTTTATCTCAGGTCTAAAGACCTGAGCAAGTCACTCTTGTCTGATAATTTAACATAGTGGGTGAATAACATATGTCACCATTCCCCAGACCTGGAAATTGCTGAACTCTGCCAGGTTGATGTTTTTGTACCTCTCGTTTTCGGCTACCAGGAAGGCAGATGAAAAGTTTTTATGAAACCGGCGTACCAGCAGTTCACCATTGAGTATGGCTACTATTATTTTCCCGTTTACCAGTTTGAGTGAGCGGTCTACAATTAATATATCGCCATCAAAGATGCCGGCGTTTTTCATGGCATCGCCTTTCATGCGGAAAAAAAATG
>CAYPBW010000241.1:0-3484 GCA_964409055.1 uncultured Chitinophaga sp.
GATGTCTGAATATGGTATTTCAGCATCTGGCTGCGTTTGTTCGCCTTATACTTATACTTCATGGCTTTTGCCCAGATACGCCTTGCCACACGGCCAATTACACTGTACTCAGGATCCATTCCATTACTGAAGAAGAAAGACAGATTTGGGGCAAACTCATCTATATTCATCCCTCTGCTCAGGTAATATTCTACATAGGTGAAACCATTGGCCAGTGTAAAAGCTAACTGGGTAATAGGATTGGCGCCAGCCTCTGCGATATGATAGCCACTGATGGAAACAGAATAAAAATTACGAACCTTGTTCTGAATAAAATACTCCTGCACATCACCCATTAACTTCAAAGCAAACTCGGTAGAGAAAATACAGGTATTCTGCGCCTGGTCCTCTTTCAATATATCAGCCTGAACCGTTCCCCTTACCTGCTGCAACGCCGCCTGTTTGCATTGTTCGTAAATAGCAGCTGGTAAAACCTCATCACCACTGAGACCAAGCAGCTTTAAACCAAGCCCGTTGTTTCCTTCCGGAAGCTGACCGGGGAATGATGGATTATTGTAAACCGGAATTTTACCGTCAGAATACTTTTTCCTTAGAGCATCCTCTACCATCTTCTCTTCCCTGCTTTCCTTTATCCATTTCTCACACTGCTGATCAATTGCTGCATTCATAAAAAAGGCCAGCAGCATGGGAGCCGGACCGTTAATGGTCATAGAAACAGAAGTTTTGGGATCACAAAGATCAAAACCACTGTATAATTTTTTGGCATCATCCACCGTAGCAATACTTACACCGCTGTTGCCTATCTTACCATATATGTCAGGACGATAATCAGGGTCTTCGCCATAAAGTGTCACACTGTCAAACGCAGTTGACAATCGCTTGGCCGGCTGGTCTACACTTACATAATGAAATCGTTTGTTCGTTCTCTCCGGACCGCCTTCTCCGGCAAACATTCTTGTTGGGTCTTCCCCTTCTCTTTTCAGGGGAAATACACCAGCTGTAAAAGGAAAATGACCAGCTACATTTTCCTGTCCCTGCCATTTCAAAATATCACCCCAGTCTTTATATTTAGGCAAAACAACTTTAGGAATCCTGGTACCGCTCAAGCTTTTTGTGGTCATTGGCTGTTTGATCACTTTATCCCTTACGGTATACTCATAAAAATCCTTCTGATACTCAGCCATCTTATTGGGCCAGTTGGTAATCAGTTTACGGGCAACCGGCGTAAGTTGATCCATATAGAAACTGATCTGCTGTTCTATGACATCCAGCAGCAGCTTATCTGCTTTGCCATTTAATGTCTCCCTGGCCCCATGCAACTGGTATAGCTTACTGGCAATAGCTGCCTGATCTTTTACCAGCTGGTCATAATTCCGGTTGTTCTCACTGATCTCACTCAGGTATCTTACCCGGCTGGCGGGTATAACAGCCTGTGAGACTTTGGCTGTTTCTGCAAAATGAAAATCACCAAAGGTGACCTTTGTTTTCGCTTCAATTTTCTTCAGCAATAATTCAAACAGGTGGTTCACACCATCATCGTTGAACTTGCTGGCCATGGTACCAATGATGGGCAGCTCTTCATCTTTAGCTGTCCATAGGCTGTGGTTCCGTTTATATTGTTTCCTCACATCAGCCATGGCATCCAGCGCACCCGCCTTATCAAATTTGTTGATGCAGACAAGATCTGCATAGTCCAGCATATTTATTTTCTCCAATTGTGATGCAGCACCATATTCTGGTGTCATCACATACATGCTCACATCACAATAGTCTAAAATGCTGGCATCACTTTGTCCTACCCCGGCACTTTCCAGTATAACAAAATCAAAACCGGCTTTTTTACAAATGTCAATAGCTTCCTGCACTGCAGGGCTCAGTGCCGTATTATCATCTCTCGTAGCAAGGCTCCGCATGTAGGCTCTTGGATGCGATATGGCATTCATCCTTATCCGGTCGCCCAGCAAGGCACCCCCGGTTTTTTTCTTGGAGGGATCAACTGAAACAACGGCAATTGTTTTATCCAAAAAATTGTTCAGGAAACGACGCACTATCTCATCCGTCACCGATGATTTACCGGCTCCCCCTGTACCGGTTATTCCTAAAACCGGTATCGTTAGTGGGAGATTTTCCTGCTTTCCAGCTTCGATACCATTTTCAGCATTGGTAATCCTCCGGGCTATTACTCTTACATCCTTCGCCTCACCTAATTTCATGGGTGTTGTGTAATCAGCCTTGCCGTTCAATTGCACATCGCACTGCCTGATGACATCTTCGATCATTCCTTCCAGTCCCATTTTTCTTCCGTCATCAGGACTATATATCCGGGCAATGCCATAATTATGAAGTTCCTCTATTTCATCAGGCAGAATAGTTCCGCCACCTCCTCCAAATATCTTAATATGGCCACATCCGTTTTCCTCCAGCAGGTCTTTCATGTATTTGAAAAACTCTACATGACCACCCTGGTAACTGGTAATAGCAATACCCTGCACATCTTCTTCTATAGCCGTCTCTACGATTTCCTTTACCGACCGGTTGTGGCCCAGGTGAATGATCTCGGCACCTTTACTCTGCATGATGCGTCGCATGATATTGATGGCGGCATCATGACCATCAAAAAGACTGGCTGCCGTAACTATACGAACCTTATTGGTAGGGTTATAACTCATAAGTTGTAAGAAAAAGCAAATTTAGCCCAAAAAACTAATGCTCGTTAGCCTATCCAAGGTACGGGATTGCAGGGGGTTAACTACATTTGCCGCATGCAGCATCTTATCGAATCCATATCAGCATTATTTAAAAAGTGGAAAGGTGCAGAACCAGGTTCCGTTGATCTGCTTCCGCAAAGCGGCAGTGAACGGCGTTACTTCAGGCTGCATTATAAAGATGGCTCTGTAATCGGAACTTTTGGCGCCAATGTGAGAGAAAACGAAACTTTCATTTATTTCTCCAATCATTTCAGAAAAAACAAACTGGCTGTTCCTGAAATTCTTGCCATCAGCAATGACAAACAATTTTACCTGCAGGAAGATTTTGGCGATGTTTCATTATTAAATCACCTGGAATCAAAGGGCTTTACACAAGAAGTCTATGACCTGTTTAAAAAAAGCCTGGAAGAACTGGCCCGACTCCAGGTAAATGGGGATGAAGGCCTGGATTACAACAATTGCCTGACCAATAAAGAATTTGGCAAACAGGCCATCATGGCTGATCTGCTTTACTTCAAATACTACTTTCTTGATGCGCTGCGCAAACCGTATGATAAGCAAAAGCTGATTGACGATTTCGAAGCGTTGAGCAATTATCTTACTCATACAGAATACAAATACTTTATGTTCCGTGATTTTCAAAGCAGGAACATTATGGTAACAGAGGACAGTGCCGTTCATTTTATCGATTACCAGGGTGGCATGAAAGGAGCCCCGCAATATGATGTCGCCTCAATGCTCTGGCAGGCAAGAGCCAACCTGCCGGATGAATGGAA
>CAYPBW010000242.1:0-3482 GCA_964409055.1 uncultured Chitinophaga sp.
GAAGTGATGCAGGACCTGCTGACAACAAGAAAGGAAATGACTGCCGAAATTGTTTCCTTCAAGGAAACTGATTTTGATAAACGGGGTACCCATGTTGTCTACGGGAAGATGAACCTGCACCAGTGGCTGAATTTCTTTTTATTGCATGAAGCGCATCACCTCTTCACCATCTTTAAGCTGGCAGCTGAACTAAAAAAAGTAAACCAGTAAAACAGTTTCACTTCGCAATACATCAAGGCTACCATTTTTGTACTTCACGGTAGAGCGAAGTATAAAAAGAAGTAAACCCTTCCAAAAAGCTGCGGAATGATTCGGCTAATAATTTCATGGTGGTTTGTTTAACGGTTGACCTGAATGGTATTGTAAAGATGCTCACTATCCCCATTACGTACAATACCACAAAGAGGTGATTTTTTACACCGATGCTGCCCTTCAAATGTTAATAAATGACTAAGTCTTTTCTTTCGGGGAAATAAATTTGGCAAATTCAATGTTGCAACATTAATTTTGCACTTTCATTTAATTTATCACACACTAAAACTTTTATCATGAGCGATTTAAAAACAAATGTTGACCAGCTGAACCAAATGGTGCTGGAAGGGAAAATCCTGGATGCGTTTGAAAAATTTTATGATGACACTATTGTAATGCAGGACAATGATTATCCGGCCCGGGTTGGTAAAGAAGTAAACCGTCAGTATGAAGAGGCTTTCGTAAACGGGCTGACTGAATTCAGGGGTGCTAAAATTCTGAATACCCTGGTAAGTGACGATTTGGCCGTTACTGAATGGTGGTTTGATTATACCCACAAGGATTACGGAGATCGTAATTATCGCCAGCTGGCTGTGCAGCGCTGGAAGAACGGCAAGATCGTTGAGGAGAAATTTTACTATAATAACTAACCTATATAGCCGTACCGGATGAATATTGTTTCGGGCTAAATGTTCCGCTTAGCCCGAAACTTTTTACTTTTACCAAAGATGGGAATAGAGAAGGATATACAACAGGCGAAGTTTCGTAATGCGCATCAGAAAGCAGCCGTCAATCTTATCTATACATTATCATGGATGAAGGATAAGATAAAATGCATTATTGAGGTGGAGGATATTACATCCCAGCAATTCAATATCCTCCGGATTCTCAGGGGCAGCTTTCCCCAGCCTTTGTCTACTCTCCAGATCAGGGAGCGAATGCTGGAAAAAATGAGTGATACCAGCCGAATCGTTGACCGCCTGATCGCAAAGGGACTTGTTAAAAAAGTGATTTGCAAGAATGACCGCCGTTTGGTGGATGTTATCATCACCGATAAAGGCAAAAAACTACTGGAAAGGCTGGATGCCCGGCAGGATGAAATAGACGGTATATTGGGTAATCTTTCTGAAAAAGATGCTAATATCTTAAGTGACCTGCTGGATAAGATCAGGGATGGCGGCGAATGATGTAAATTTGCCCCGATTATTCATCCCGAATCTGAAAACATGAATCGTTCCCACTGGTTATTGCTTTTAGCCCTTATAACTTTTCAAATTTCTGTAGCTCAACCCAAGTATGAATTTCGTGGCGTATGGATCGCTACGGTGAATAATATTGACTGGCCGCCTGCAGGAGTAACCGATCCTGAAAAGCAAAAAGCTGATTATACCCGCCTGCTGGATTTGCACCAGAAAAACGGCATGAATGCTATGATTGTGCAGGTGCGGCCGGCAGCCGATGCCTTTTATCCCTCCCAATATGAACCGTGGAGCCAATGGCTTACTGGTGTGCAAGGCCAACCGCCCTCTCCCTACTGGGATCCGATGCAGTTCATGATTGAAGAGACCCATAAGCGGGGAATGGAATTTCATGCCTGGCTGAACCCTTACCGGGCAGTTCACAATACAGCCAGTTCTTCCATCGCCGGAAATCATATCACCAGGATTCACCCCGAATGGTTTCTGACCTATGGCGATAAAAAATATTTTGACCCGGCCAATAAAGAAGCACAAAAGTTCGTGGTGAATGTGGTCAGGGACATTGTAAAGCGATATAATGTAGACGCCATTCATATGGACGACTATTTTTATCCTTACCGTATTCCCGGGAAAGAGTTTCCCGATGAGACCTCCTATAAAAGTTCGGGGTCCTCTTTAAAAAAAGATGACTGGCGCCGCAGTAATGTAGATTCTATCATCAGGGCATTAAGTATTGCGATCAAGCAGGAAAAAAAATATTGCCGCTTTGGAATTTCGCCCTTTAGTGTATGGCGGAATAAGGATAAAGACCCGATGGGGAGTGACAGCAAGGCTGGTCAAACCAATTATGACGACCTGTATGCAGATATTTTGTTATGGCTAAGAAAGGGATGGATCGATTATGTAACTCCCCAATTATACTTAGAAATCGGTCATGATAAAATTGCCTATGAAAAATTGCTTGACTGGTGGAGCCGTCACAGCTATGGCAAACATATTTACATTGGTCATGGCATTTACCGTACGCAGGAAAACCAGCCAAAGTGGAAGGTTCCTGAAGAATTGCCTAACCAGATAAAACTTCTGCGCCGTTATCCCAATGTGCAGGGAAGTATTTATTTCAGCAGCAAAGCCTTTGAAAAAAATCCTAACGGGTGGAACGACAGTCTTCAGCATAATTATTATAAATATCCTGCCTTGCTGCCACCTATGCGCTGGATTGATAATGAGAAGCCCTGGCCACCGATTGTTGACAGAAAAATCATTGATGATTCTGTGATACAATTAACAGTCAGACCCGATCCCCGCAACAGGGTTGATATAAAGTATTATGTGGTGTATCAATATGCAGCGGACTCACACACCGAAACGTTTGGGAATTCGCCTAAATACATTTCCCGGTTTGTTACAATGCCGGAAGGTTTCCAGTTGAAAGAAACACTTTCAGCTGAGCATTTTTCTTACCGGTATGTGATTACAGCGGTAAGCAAGAACAACAACGAAAGTGACCTGAGCGAAATAGCCATATTGGTGCAGCCGGATGGTAAGTGGCAGTTTTATAATCCCTGATAAGCAGGATTTTTATTTTTCTTTTTGAGCCAGGTACCAGAAAAAAGAAAAACTAAAAACATTATTGGTGTACTTCCATTTATAGCTCGGCCGGGAGATATCTGCAATGCTACGGGAATAGTCAAATCTTATTCCGAATTTTTCCCTGTGTTCAATCATTCCTGAAACAGCAAAGCCCCAATCAAATCTTTTGTAATAACTGTCGCTTCTGTGAAGGTTTCTTCTCGTACGATTAGGTGAATTGGCCGTTATTTGTTTGCCTTTAAAACCATATGCAATGTATGGGCCGGCGGCTGCTACCAGGCGATTGTTTTCCCCGCTATAAAACTTATAGGCTGCTAATACGGGCAATTCTACGTAGTTCAGATAGGTAGTAATGGTATCAAAAACGGGTGTCCGGTACTTTGCTCGTATCCTGTTTCCTTTACCTGAATAAAACGGACCCGTATATAAGAACCAGTT
>CAYPBW010000243.1:0-3468 GCA_964409055.1 uncultured Chitinophaga sp.
TTGATATAAAACTGCCAGCGGTGAAACTGAAAGAACCGTCGCCAGTATAAAATAATGACGGAAAGAATAGCGCCAAACTGAATGGCCACCTCAAACAACTTGGTGAATTCGTCCTTCTGTATACCCAGCAATGAACTGGTGATGATCATATGACCGGTGGATGAAACAGGGAGAAACTCTGTTAGCCCTTCTACAATGGCAATAATGATAGCGTCAGTGATGGTCATTCGTTCTATTTATTCGCAACATAATAAAAAAGCGATCAGTCCCGGTGATCGCTTTTAATAAAGTATCAAAAAATTTGATCAGGCTTGTTTTGGCTTTTTGAAAATGGCAATGATTTCAATCACCAGCCCGGCCAGTATCAGGATAGGGGCAATAGTGATACGAGTAGAACTGTACACGGCTGCTTCGTCAAACACTTTTGGATCCTTATTGCTGGCTCCGCCCGACATCAGGAACATTCCAATAGCAATCAATACAATACCCAGCAGCATCCACATATAATTTTCTTTGCTAAACATGGTGGGTGTTCCTTTTTCGTTACTCATTTTTTCAATTTTGGAGTTGCAATATAGGAAAAAGTCAACAGTCGGCTGTCCTCCGTCCATTGTTGATTCCGGATAGTTGAATAACCGTGGACTATCGTCTGTCGTCTATGGACTAGTAAAGATCGTCCAGCTTCATTTTCAGGTATTTCACCACACTGCGGTGGGTGCTGAACAGGGTAATACCAATTCCGGTGAGGATCATCAGTAAAAATAACAGGAACAGGCTCAGGTTATCATGAGCGGCTTTCATGCCGGGTATGTATTTCTCTGCAATCAGGGTAAGCAGTAAAACCGCCGCAATAGCAATGATACCACTGATGGCGCCGTTAATGACAGCCCGGATATTCATAGGCTTTGCAATGAACCAGCGGGTAGCCCCCACCATTTGCATAGTCTTTATCAGGAAACGGTTGCTGAACATGGCCAGTTTGATCGTATTATCAATGAGTACAATAACAACGGCAGCCAGTATAATCGTAATAACCAGTAATACGATACTGATATTCCGCATATTTTCATTCATCTTACCAATGAATTTTTCCGGGTATTTCACCTCGCTTACATAGGTCTGTTTTTCCAGGTCTGCTTTTATCGTCTTAAGCGAATCCGGGTTCAGGTACGAACTTTTTACCTTGAAGTCAATACTGTTGGGAAGCGGATTTTCTGTCAGGATATTGTCCCAGCTCTCATTGCCGTCACTGTTGTAAATCTTTTTAGCCATTTCCTTGGTTACATATACATAACTCTTGATGTAGGGCTGCTGGCTGATATAGGCTACCAGGGCAGAACTGTCTTTAGGATTAAGATCGCCTCTTAAATAAGCACTGATATTGACATCCTCTTTCAGGTTCCTTGCAATCTTATTGGCATTGATAACCAGCCAGCCAATGGTACCTAAAAGAAATAATACCAGTGTGACCCCCAAAATGGACATGAAGTAAGAAGGTTTTCCACGTTTGATCGAAGCTTTTCCGGATTGGGACATGAACAATTGTTTTTCAGATGAATAGGTTGGGCAAAAATAGCAGATAAAGCAGTACAATCAGTATTTTTGCTGCCCAATAAAACGATTGCCCCCGGCTCATATTGCCATTTGTGGTTGAAGATAATTGTTAAAGATTTACGGAAAGCATTGATATCGTTTCAAAATTTATAAAGGCAGGCTGATAAATATGGAATACAATTTCAGGGATATTGAAAAGAAATGGCAGCAACGCTGGAAAGAAACCAATACATACAAGGTTTCGAATGAGAGCAATAAGCCGAAGTTTTATGTGCTGGATATGTTTCCTTATCCCAGTGGCGCAGGCTTGCATGTAGGTCATCCGCTGGGTTATATTGCCTCAGACATTTACAGCCGGTACAAAAGACTGAAAGGGTTCAACGTACTGCACCCGATGGGTTATGATGCATTTGGCTTGCCCGCTGAACAATACGCTATCGAGCATGGTATTCATCCCGCAGTTTCCACAGAAGCCAATATTAAAAATTTCCGCAGCCAGTTAGATAAAATCGGTTTTTGTTATGACTGGGACCGGGAAGTCAATACATCAAAGCCTGAATATTATAAGTGGACACAATGGCTTTTCCTGAAATTATATAACAGTTACTTCTGCAACAGTTGCAAGCAGGCCAAGCCTATTTCAGAACTGATTGCCAAATATGAAACGAAAGGCAGCAGCAAATTCACGGCCGAAGAGTGGAAGAATTTTTCCGCTGCTGAAAAAGAAGAGTGGCTGATGAAGCGCCGCCTTGCTTATAGTGCCTATGGTGAAGTGAACTGGTGCGAAGCACTGGGAACGGTTTTGGCCAACGACGAGGTAGTGAACGGGGTGAGTGAAAGGGGAGGACACCCGGTAGAGAAAAGAAAAATGCGCCAGTGGTACCTGCGTATTACAGCTTATGCCGACCGGCTGCTGGAAGGACTGAATACGGTTGACTTCAGCGATGCGATGAAGGAAATGCAGACCAACTGGATCGGCAAGTCAAGCGGGGCAGAAGTAGATTTTGCCATTAAAGGGCATACACAAAAGCTGCGGGTTTACACTACAAGGCCGGATACCATCTTTGGGGTTGATTTTATGGTGGTAGCGCCGGAACTGGAACTGGTCAGCGAAATAAAATCAGCTGAACAAACTGCGGCTGTGGACGAATACCTGGCTTATGTAAAAAGCCGTAGTGAAAGAGAAAGGATGGCCGAGAAAAAAATTACCGGTGTGTTTACAGGGGCCTATGCCATCAATCCTTTTGACGGAAGAGAAATACCCATCTGGACATCGGAATATGTACTGGCAGGTTATGGTACCGGGGCCATTATGGCCGTGCCCTGCGGGGATGAACGGGATCATAAGTTTGCAAAGCATTTCAATATTCCCATTACTAATATCATCGGCAGTCATTATAATGGGGAAGAGGCCAATGCCACCAAAGAAGCCATACTGGAAAACAGCGGTTTTTTAAACGGTATGCTGATGAAAGATGCCATTGAAGTGGCAATAAAAGCGATTGAAGAAAAAGGCATCGGCATAAGAAAAGTAAATTATAAAATGCGGGATGCCGGTTTCAGCCGCCAGCGTTACTGGGGTGAACCTTTCCCGATCACCTGGAAAGACGGCGTACCTGTTGCGCTGGAGGAAAAAGACCTGCCATTGCTCTTGCCGCATATGGATGAAGTAAAGCCCGGCAAAGGCGGTGAAGGGCCTCTTTCTAATTTAACAGAATGGGTAAATACTCCCCAAGGGCAACGAGAAACCAGCACCATGCCCGGGTATGCAGGCAGCAGCTGGTATTTTCTCCGCTACATGGACCCGGCTAATGAAAAAGAATTTTGCAGCCGCCAGGCCAGTGATTATTGGGGGCAAGTTGACCTCTACATCGGAGGAACAGAACATGCCGTGGGTCATTTGTTGTATAGCCG
>CAYPBW010000244.1:0-3425 GCA_964409055.1 uncultured Chitinophaga sp.
TCTAAGTATAGTGACATTAAACGTATAAAAACAAATGTCGTAAGGCTGGATGATTTCGTATCAGAGACAGGTATTTATCCCGGGTTTATTAAAATCGATACAGAGGGGTTTGAGTTGGCTGTTATAAAGGGAGGTAGAAAAACTCTTACTACCTCAAAACCTGTTGTCGTTTTCGAAAGTAATAAATCGGCCGAACGAGAAGCTCTTTTCAACGAGCTTACCAGTTTGGGTTTCAATATTTTTGATATACATGGTATTTCTTCAAATCTTTCACCTTTGAGTGAAAAGAATTTTATCGATTCTGTTCAAGTTAATTTTGTAAGCATACATCGTGAACAGTAAATTCAGGTTCTTATTTAAATTGCTTCCTTTTAAATATTCCAGGTTCTATTTCTGAAACCGAATAAAAAGTATTTGCTAATTAGAAATATACCAACTCCTATTAAATAAACTATTCTCTTGTATATGCAGGTGCATGTAATTAATTTAAAAGAAGCTATTGAACGCCGGAAATCAATCACTTCTCAATTGGAAAAGCTCGGGCTCAGGTATGAAATTTTTGATGCAGTTCGGGGTTCGTCCTTAAGTGAAAAGGAACTTAACGACAAAGTGGATATGCAGGAGGTAGCCAAATACCCCAACTGGCTTACCCCGAATATGCTGGGTTGTTCATTGAGTCATTTAGGAGTGTACAGGCGAATTGCAGAATCAGGAAGAGACTGGCACCTTATATTGGAAGATGATGTGGAACTGGATCCGGCTATCGTTCCTTTTATGGAAGCGTTTGAAAAGACAGGCAATACATTTCAAGATCATGTGGTATTATTATACGGGGTTAAGTTGTCAGGTAAAATAATCCTTGATAAAGAATCCCTGTTTGAAAAGTCAGGTCGTACTATTCACAAAGTAAAGCCCAAACAGCATGTAGGCTCAACAGGGGCTTATTTTATTCATAAAGCAACGGCCAGGAAAATGTTTGAAAATAACCCGCTGGTTAAAGTAGCTCCTGATACCTGGCATTTTTTCCGTGACCAGGGTTCAATCCAGCAGCTGAATTGTGTATATCCTTTTCTATCCAGGCCGGCGCTTTTTGAGTCAACAATAGGATATGTAGATAAAAAATCAATAAAGTATAAAGTAAAACACTTTGTAGAGAAAGTTAAAGTGCCGGTTCTATACCAGTTGCTGAAGAGATCACGGAGGAATACATTTACAAAGATGAGTATGGTTGATTTCGAATAAATGAAGAGTTTGGAATAGTAGTCTTCATCAAGCAATTGTATGAATTAATTATTATTACAATTTTTAGATATGGAACAAATTCATATAATTAATCTTAAGGATGCCGAAAGGAGAAGGACCTTTATGATCAGGCAAATGAAGGAACTAGGATTGAGATATGAGTTTTTCGACGCTATCAAAGGCTCCTCGCTTAGTGATGATGAGCTTTCAGTCAAGGTAGATATGTTGGAAGTGGCCAAATATCCAACCTGGCTAACCCGAAATATGCTTGGCGCAGCTCTTAGTCACATGGGGGTGTATAAGAAAATAGTTGATTCCAGTGCAGACTGGCACCTAATACTGGAAGACGATGTAGTACTTGAAATAAATATTAGCCAGGCCATAAATCTAATAACGGATAATAGTGAAATGTTTCGTACGCATTTGGTTTTGTTTTATGGGATATCACTTGAGGGGCCGGTCACACTATTGAAAAATCCCTTACTATCCGATAAGAATTACAATGTTCACCAGGTTTTATCTAAGGATATCGGTGGTGCCGGGGCATATATGATCCATAGGGATACGGCAAGATCGCTTTTGGAACATAATAAAATAATCAAGGTGGCTCCTGATACTTGGAATTTTTTTAGGGAACAAGGGGCCATTTCTCAAATTGATTGTATTAATCCATTTGTGGCCAGACCAGGTTTTTTTGAGTCAACAATTGGTTATGTTAATCCAAATTCAATAAAATATAAGGTTAAAAAATTTGTAGAACAAAATAAGGTACCAATACTATATTACTTTCTGAAACAAAGTCGGAAAAGAATTTGGAAAAAAACAAGCAGTATTATTTTTAAGTAGAGGAAAATAATTTTTGCTTATAAATAATGTGCAGGAGAATTTGTCAATTCATGACCTTAAAAAACGAATTGTTAATCAAAATTTTACTGAATGATAAGAAGAATAAAAAAAATTGTAAAGAGAGTTCCTTTATTTGGTGACGGATTGCGTCTTTTTTATAATAGATTTTTAAGGAGAAAGGAAGAATTTTATGATCCACCTTCGAAGTGGTTTGAAAGACTATTGACAGAAAAGAATATAAGAGTTGTTCAAATTGGATCAAATGATGGTAGGAGTGGAGATCCTCTTTATGATTTGATATTAATGAATCCTGGCTGGACTGCTCTATTTGTTGAACCTATTCCTTATTTATTTGATAGACTTAAAAAGAATTATGGTTCTTCCCCAAGGTTTTCATTTGCGAATGTTGCCATTAATAACGGGTCACAACAGATCTTTTATTCGGTTAAAGAAGAGGCTAAAATTGCAATTCCTCATTTACCCCCAACATACGATCAACTAGGATCGTTTGATAAAAACAATATTATTAAACACCTTGAAGGTGTTCTTGAGCCATTCATCGAAGAAACTCTGCTGTCGGGAATTAAATTAGAAGAGCTTTTTTTGAAATATGAAATTAAAGAAATTGATGTTTTACATATTGATACAGAGGGGTATGACTGGAAGATATTATCTCAGTTAGATTTGAATAAAATTATTCCGAAAATAATTTTGTTTGAGCATATACATTTAGCTAATTCCGAAAAAAAAGAAGCTATCAATTTCTTAAAAGAAAAGTATGCGATAATAAGATTAGGCTCTGATTATTTATGCCTTCTCAGAAACTGTTTTGAAGTATCACTTTTGAATAATCTTAAAGGGGTCTTTATTAAATAGTTTTTTTACATCGTTGTATGATTATAAAAAATCTGAAATCAATTTTTCTTGGAAGGAAGAGCTTGCAGAAAATATGGTTTACCGTTTTCAGGCTTGCATTAAAAGGTATGAATTATGACAGGGGGCATGTTCCTACAGCCAACGGGGAAATTTTTGCCCTGCAGTATGTGATCTCAAACTTTCCAGATGAGGAAAAAATTACCTTGTTTGATGTAGGAGCCAACCGGGGACAATATCTTACAATGGCCAGCCAGCAGGGAGAGAGGCGTTTGGAAATATTTAGTTTTGAGCCCCAGTCGTCCGCATTTGAATACTTAAGAAAGAAGGCTGTTGCTATTAATAATGCTCATATTGAGAATATTGGCTTTGGGGCCAAAAAAGAAACAGTTATTTTATACAAGGATAGTGAGGCCAGCGAGTTTGCATCCCTTTATCCTGCACAATATGAGCAGTATAATGTA
>CAYPBW010000245.1:0-3367 GCA_964409055.1 uncultured Chitinophaga sp.
TTCTGTATATCCTCGTAAGAACGGGACACCCTGCAGGAAAAACCCAGCCGCTCTATCACCTTACGGATAGAAAACAGGTTTCCCATGCCATAGTCAATTATTACAATTTCCTGAGCCATTAACCCTGAAACAAAACTAATCTTTTATAAGTTGAATATACAGTGGATAACTGTAATATGATCATTCTTTTTTACCATCATCTGCGGGGCTGCTTGCTTCTTCCAGTAGACGGGCAACAATATAGCTGGCAGATTGTCCGTCTCCATATGGGTTGGGGGCCGCAGCCATTCCTTTATAATAGGCCTCATCCGTAATAAGCCTGTTGAACTCAGTAACGATTTTCTCAGCAGAAGTGCCTACCAGCACGGCACATCCGCCCTCAATGCCTTCTGGCCTCTCTGTTGTATCCCGCATTACCAGTATCGGAACATTCAGGCTGGGGCCTTCTTCCTGTATTCCCCCTGAATCGGTTAACAATATAAAAGAGCGGCTCATCAGGAAAATGAGTTCATCATAAGGCAAAGGCCGGTCCAGTAGTACATTTGACAGTCCGCTCAGGAGCAACTGCACTTTTTCCTGCACATTGGGATTCAGATGCACCGGGTAATAAAAAAGGAATGATGGGTATTGTGCAGATAATTGTTTTATGGCAGTACAGATAGCTTCAAAACCCTGGCCAAAATTTTCCCTTCTGTGACCGGTGATAAGTATAAGCCTTTCAAAGTTGTTTATACTATTATACTTTGTCTTATAATATGCCCTGTTTTTATTCACTTTCTCCAGGCAAAGCAGCAGGCTGTCAATAACCGTATTTCCAACCAGGTAAGCTTTTTCAACATTCTCCCTTTTCAATACTTCCATTGCCCTTTGAGTAGGAGCAAAATGATAGTCAGCTATCCGGCTGATAAGCTGGCGGTTGATTTCTTCGGGATAAGGAGAAAACTTATTATAAGTTCTTAACCCGGCTTCTACATGGGCTACTTTTATACGATTATAAAAAGCAATAAGTGAAGCAACCATTGCCGTAGTGGTATCACCCTGAACAATGACAAGGTCATACTTCCTTTCTTCATAACATACCTGCAGCCTTTCACTCAACCGGGCAGTTAACACAGCCAGCGATTGGTTCGGAAGCATCACATCCAGCGACACATCTGGTTTTATTTCAAAGAAGGAAAAAATTTGTTCCAGCATACTCTGGTGCTGGCCGG
Source organism: uncultured Chitinophaga sp. (assembly GCA_964409055.1). Lineage (GTDB taxonomy): Bacteria > Bacteroidota > Bacteroidia > Chitinophagales > Chitinophagaceae > JJ008. Next base: position 1,212 of record CAYPBW010000245.1, read on the forward strand.
TAGATACCAGTTCGGCAGGTACCTTTTTTTCTTTTAATGCAAGATAAACAGGAATTAGCTTAATGGCCTCCGGCCTCGTACCCACTATGATTCCGATCTTTTTAAACATGTAATAGCATTTTTATCTCATCGTATAACCTGCCAGCATTATAGGATGCCTCATATTTTTCAGGAGGAGTATCGTTTTGCAAAAAATCTTGTTCCTGGTGCTGAAAGGCTGACATGGCCCTGCGGATAGAAGCTTTGATCTTCTCTTTTTCCTGGTGACCGCATACATCACCCTTCAGGTCACGCATCACCAGGTCTGATGCGCTGCCGGGGGTAGTAATGGCAAGTATTCGCTTCTTTGCTACCATATAATCCAACAGCTTGGATGGAAAAAACATCGACAGGGAAGGATCAGCAATCGGGCTGTCTATCACTACCAGGTAATGAGCAGATCGCTGCAGTTGCAATGCCTCCTTAAATGGAATTTTACCCAGCCATTTTACAAAAGGAAGCTCATACTGCTGCAATACAGCCCTGTTGCGTCCATCTACATCCCCGGCAAAAATCACTTCCAGCCGGTCGCCAACAGACGGATCTTCCTGGTACAATTCACTTAATGGCGCCAGCAAATAACCGGGGCTTCTGTCATAGGCAAGGCCTCCTGTATAAACGATCCTGAATTTTTCAACAGGCACCTCCCTGGGTTCCACTTCTTGCTGGCTATATTCAAATACATTGGGGAAAAACCGGAACTTATCCTTCATTCCAGGATACTTCTTCTGGTAAAAGTTAATAGTGGGTATAGAAGTAAGAGAAATAATATCCGCAGCTTCAAAACATTTTCGTTCCCATGAATCATGCTTGTGGTATTGCCGGCCTTTCATTTGCTGAAGAGGACAATCTGCCCAGGGGTCACTTAAATGAAGTATCCAGGGTACCTGTAATGCCTTCTTTAATTTATAGGCCATGATAGTAGAACTTTTGGGGTCTGACCGGCTATAGATCAAATCAGGCTTTTGCTTTAGTTGCTTCAATGCTTTTTTATACTGCAGGTGAAAGGATTGCTTCACATCCGGGAACACAGTCCAATGCAAGCCAAGCCTGTCACGCAGAAAATTAATATACCGGTTCTCTCTCAGCCGGATATTGATTAATTGGTTCACACCTTGTGCATAAGGCTCAAGGTCCTTATCGTAGGGAATGTACAGGGTAGGTATGGCCGATGTTACCACATCAATACTCAAATCTTTATACTGCTGCAAGTGGTGAAAATACTTGGCAGTCTGCAATCCTTCCGGGTCTGATTTAGGAGGAAATGAAACGCTTATAAATAATATGGTCTTCAAAATAGTCTTAAAAAATTAAAAATTCGATTCAGGACATTCAGCAGGTAATTACTTCATTATCACTTTTACAGCGTTTATGATTTTTTTATGCCGTAAGTAAGAACGGAACATTATTCGTTTAATCTTTCGCTTCAGATACCTGAGTTCATCCTTTGTAACACCTTGCAACCTGCTCACATTAAAATAATAATCCCAGTAACCTTTTTCAAGAGCAGAAAGGTTTGACATGGCGGAACCTGGAGTTTTCCGGTAATGATAGATCACATCATCTGCATGGCCATAGTTAAGGTTGCCTTTCCAGGCCAATTCTGTATAGAACCAAAGATCTTCCACATGTGTCATTTCCTCATTGAACCGGTATGGCTGACGCCTGTTTCGTATCATCAGGTTAGGGCCAAAAAAATACCGGTCATCTACCCGTATGAATAGTCTTGCCACCTTCCCTTTATAAAAAGGCCCATATACTCTCTGCACATCACCCATTTTCTGGTCCATTACCAATACCCATCCGTCCAGCAGGTCAACTTCCGGGTGTTCCTGCAGGTAGCTTGCTCGTAATGCCAGGCTGTTATCCGGCAACGCATCATCGGCATCAAGGAAACAGAAATACTCCCCCTTCATTTCCTTCAGGCCAAGGTTGCGGGCTGTACTTACACCACCATTTGGCTTTTCAAAATAACGGATACGTTCATCTGTAAAATTTTTGACAATTTCACCGGTATTATCGGTACTGCCATCATTGATGACCAGCAGTTCCCAGTTTTGATAGGTTTGGCTGATAACAGAATGGATGCTTTCCCCGATAAAGCGGGAAGCATTGTA
>CAYPBW010000246.1:0-2035 GCA_964409055.1 uncultured Chitinophaga sp.
GTGAATTTGTACCAGTATTTCATTAAGCTGAATTAAGCATTTTCTTAGATACATTATAATCCTGCATTACCTTTTTAAAAAATCGAGCAAATGCTGTTCTGTTTTGCCGATTGTACGCAGGTTATTTTTAACGATAAATCCGGTATGGGATCCACATGTGTTTGCAGTACTACAGGCCGTGTAAGCTCTTTGGCACTCCATATCTCATGACCGCCTTTGGTACGGATATGCTTCAACCCACAATATTGAAGGTAGCTTCTGAAAAGCCTGAGTGAAATGTTTTTAAGCTTCCCCATCAGGCATATGCAGGAAGGTTAACACCGGTATCAAACTTTTTATAGGGATGGGTTTCAAAAATACGGCTGAACTCTTCGTTGGTTTCTAACAATTCAGCCATTGGGGGCGGTGTAGCCGGTTTCTTTTTGCTTATACTCCAGCCCATTTTTTTTAAATCGGTCCAAAGGGTTCCTTTGTTAGTTGTATAATCGAGATAAGCTTCAACCGTGGTGGCAAAACTTTCCTGTGCTTCTGCAATTGTATTTCCAGAACCACTTAAATCAAGGGCCGGGCAGAAAATGATTTGCGCATTATCTTCCTTGAAAAGGAGAACCGGCACATTGACAGTAACTGTACCTTTTTTATTGGAAAAACTGCCTTTTAAATTGTATGATTTCATAATGAGATGAAATGCAAATTAAGAAGAATTTTAGGATTACCTGGTTTCTTGTGTTTCCCGCTTTTATTTCAACCGGGTAAACTGAACTCATCCTTCGACAATGCTTCGACAGGCTCAGCATGACATGACAGGGGTGAAAAGTCGTTTTACTCAGGATGATAAACGATCCTTGAAATCAAGGCCATTTTCCTTCAGCGTCTCCCTCGCAATATCATAACCGGCATCCGCATGCCGTATTACTCCCATACCGGGGTCGTTGCGCAAAACTCTTTTCAGTCTTGCTGCTGCATCGGCTGTTCCGTCAGCCACGATTACCATTCCGGCATGTATGCTGTAGCCCATACCTACCCCGCCGCCATGGTGCAGGGAAACCCAACTGGCACCGCCTGCCGTATTCACCAGTGCATTTAAGATGGGCCAGTCGGCCACGGCATCACTGCCATCCAGCATGGATTCTGTTTCCCGGTTGGGTGAAGCCACAGAACCGGTATCGAGATGGTCACGGCCGATAACGATGGGTGCTTTTACTTTCCCGGTGCGTACCAGTTCATTAAAGGCAAGGCCTGCTTTTTCTCTTTCGCCCTGGCCCAGCCAGCATATCCTGGCAGGCAATCCCTGGAAGGCAATTTTTTCTTTGGCCATCTGCATCCAGCGGATCATGCCTTTGTTTTCGGGAAACATATTCATGATGAGTTCATCGGTGACCGCAATATCTGCAGGATCGCCGCTCAGCGCCGCCCAGCGGAAAGGGCCTTTGCCTTCGCAAAACAGCGGACGGATATAGGCAGGAACAAAACCGGGAAAGTCGAAGCAGCGGCCTTTTGTTTTCAGGTCTTCCATACTGGCTTCGGGATGCTGCTGCTCAAACTCCTGTGCCCTTGCACGGATATTATTGCCATAGTCAAATGTGATAGCGCCTTTATCCATCAGTTGCAGCATGAGCTGCACATGCAGGTGCATACTTTCATAACTGCGGCGGATATATTCATCCGGGTTTTGCTCTCTCAGTACATTGGCCTGTTCGTTGGTCAGCGTATGCGGCACATAGCCGATCAGCGGGTCGTGGGCACTGGTCTGGTCGGTCAATGTATCGGGAATTACATCTCTTTGTATCAGGCGGTCGAGCAGGTCAACCGCATTGCAGAGCACACCAATACTTTTGGCTTCGCCTTCGCGGCGGTAATGCATGGCAGCATTGATGGCATCATCAATACTGGTATGTTTTTCATCGAGGTATTTTGTTTCGATGCGTTTGTCAATGCGCCACTCTTCTACTTCTGCAATGAGTGCCACTCCTTCGTTCATGGTGATGGCCAGTGGCTGAGCGCCGCCCATACCACCGAGACCGGCTGTAACATT
>CAYPBW010000246.1:2135-3352 GCA_964409055.1 uncultured Chitinophaga sp.
CCGATGTATATCCAGGAGCCGGCTGTCATCTGGCCGTACATCATCAGGCCTTTTTGTTCCAGTTCATCAAAATGTTTCCAGTTGGCCCAGTTGGGAACTAACTGCGAATTGCTGATGAGCACCCTTGGAGCATCCTTGTGTGTTTTCAATATTCCTACCGGCTTGCCGGATTGAATGAGCAATGATTCATCATTCTCCAATACTTTCAGCGCTGCAATGATATTATCCAGCGCTTCGAAGTTGCGGGCCGCTTTTCCTCTGCCGCCGTAAACGATGAGATCATCCGGACGTTCGGCTACTTCGGGGTCCAGGTTGTTCAATAACATCCGCAGGGCGGCTTCCTGTATCCATCCTTTGCAGGAAAGTGTAGGACCAGTTGGTGTTTTGTATTTAACGGGATCGTAATGGCGGGTAAGTGTACTCATAATAGTAAAAAAATTAAGAATTATGAGTTATGAATGCTGAATGACAGGAACCATATTCATAATTCTTAATTCAGCATTCATAACTCATGGCAAAAGTCGTTATTCTTGGATAAAAAATATATCTTGTCCGCCGAAACTTAAACCATTACCAATGAGTATTCATATCAGCGCCAAAAAAGGCGAAATAGCAAAGACTGTATTGATGCCCGGTGACCCGCTGCGGGCCAAATATATTGCCGACCGTTACCTGCAGGAAGTGGAATTGGTGAGCCAGGTTCGTAATGCATTTTACTTTACCGGGAAATACAAGGGCAAAACGGTTTCTATCGGCGCCAGTGGTATGGGCTGTCCTTCCATCGGTATTTATTCCTACGAACTGTATACAGAATATGATGTGGAGAATATCATCCGCATTGGTACCTGCGGCGCCTATACTACCGAACTCAGCCTGTTTGATTTAGTAAATGTGAACTATGCTGCCAGCGAGTCCACTTTTGCCAAATATGCCTGGGGCATTGGCGGCAACAGTATCAAACACCAGGGAAAGGCTTTTTCGGTAATCAGGCGAACAGCGAAAAGGATGAACCAGGAAATCAAAAACTGCAATGTGCACTCCAGTGATATTTTTTACCGGAAGGATACAGATATTCCGAAAGTAGCGGTAAAGAAAAAATGCCTGGCAGTGGAGATGGAGGCTTTTGCGTTGTTTGCAAATGCAAAACATTTGGGAAAAACAGCCGCTACCATCCTGACTGTTTCAGATGTCATCCCCACACATGAAAAGATCTCTGC
>CAYPBW010000247.1:0-3338 GCA_964409055.1 uncultured Chitinophaga sp.
GGTCAGAATTCAGGTCATAGATAATGTTTCTAACATTGCCTTTGATATTAAAGGTGTCATTGCCACGGCCGCCAATGATGCGAATCCTGATAGGCGATGAAACATTCTCCTCAATCTCAAAAACATCTTCGTCATTTAATCCGAAAAGGCGGATTTCCTTAGTAACAGCCGGATTAAAAACACGGCTGTACATAATAAAGCTGGTATCGTTCTTTCTTGATTTTTCATACACTCTTACCTGTAATCCATCCGGGTGACTGCTTACTTTAAAATACTCTTTCTGGTTACTCCCTACCACATTCACTTCTTTGGAAAGGAAGTCGTAATAGTCCATGGCTTCTTTTTCCAGTTGTTTTCTGCGGCTGATCATTTTCCGGATGGTGGCTTCCCCGCTTATAGCAAAGATTTCAGGAGGTAATTGCTTTACTGCATTACGGATAACTGAATCGCTAAGGTTGGTCACTACTTCATCTGCTGCTGTTTTCCACTGTTTGTCTGTAAGGTTATTTAAGAATATCCTGTCAAAATCCCTTGCTGTGTAACCCAGCCAGTTTATTTTTTTGATTTCATTGTTAAACCCTTTCAGCCACGGCATTTCACGACTACCTATCAGCCGGAAAATCTTTCCCGTCGGGTTGAAAAATGCCTGGTCCCTGTCTCTCGGCACCGGGTAATAGATCTTTCCTTTCATGTCGGCACTGTCAATAGTGGTCCATCTCCACTGATCAAAATGACGGTCGAAGTCTCCAATGACAAAGTCAAGTAATCTTGCTTTTAGGACTGCTAACTGGTCTGCCCGGTGATCATTATCCTCCAGCATATTCTTGAAGAAAATTTTTGCGGTGGTTTTTGTTTCCGATCCATCTTCAGTAAAATTTCTTGGCTCGAGTATGCAGACATTATTTGCAAAGAGTTTTGTGTAGAGCCCAAGAGCTATTGAATCTTTGGGAACATAGAATAGCTCTGGTTTAGCCACTTTTAAATTGAGTGCATTGGCCAGCTCAGGAACTATCAAAGATCCGTAGGGATGTGCTGCCGTGCTGATTTCAGGTTTGAACTGATCCCGGCTGCTTCCCATTTCATTTTCTGCAAAAGCCTGGTTGGTATATTTTTTTACGGTACGAAGCACCCATTCTTTTCCGCTTTTGTCCATCAGTCTCAGTGAACGGGTTTGCGTTCCTCCGCCCAGGCTTACAATTTTAAGCCCTCCTTTTTCTGTATCAAAATGAAGCACTTTCATATTGACCGGGGCTGACCATTCACGACGATAATTCTGACCCATGAAATATTGTTTCAAACCACTTACAGGCTGGTATTGTACAGATGCTGCCTTGCTGATGGTGTCCAGCCTAATAGCGGCTGGATCATCTTTATGCTCTGCCTGCAGTACAACTTCTTCCGGCAGTTTCGAAAAGTTGAGCAAATGAGATGAGTAGGCCAGCCTTACGGAATCAGTTACGGTGTAAAATTTAATATTGACATCTTTATTACCTGTTACTTCCAGTACAGAAAAACCATTGTAGGTAGTATTAAACAAGCTGTTTGTGTTTTTGGAAGTACGATTTTCTTTACACCCCCCTCCGCTTACTACGTAGTTATAACCTTCTTCTTTTATCAATTGCAGGTTATGATCATGACCAGACACAAAAACGACATTGGGTGCATTTGCTTTCAACGCTGAGGTTATCCTGTTGATCATGTTGGTATATGCCGGGTGGCTGATATCCTGGGGAGAACCAAAAACACTTCTGGCAACAGGATAAGCAGAACCAATGACCGGCAAAGGAATTAGCAGTGATCTTTTCAGATCAGTAAACGGAAAGATGTGCTGTTTCAGTGTAAAATATCCGCCGTGTGCACCGTTGCTTTTAAACGGATGATGGCAGGCAAGAATGATTAACTTCTTTGAATTATTGGCAGCAATATCTCCTATTTGTGTAACCAGTTCATCTTTTGTTTTGCAGTTGCAGTCTGATTCTATTTCTGGTTTTTCATGCGGATGTATCCACCACTGACTGTCGAAAAGAATCAGGGTTACATCTTTGCCAAGATCAACTTTTACAGGGCCGGGACAACCGTCTTCCGGGTAGTATTTTACATTGTCTTCTTTCTTCTTGATAAAATCAACATACAACTGTTGCCGGATGATGGCATTATAACCACCTCTTTTACCATTCTCCCAGTCATGATTGCCCGGTATCATATATACCCTGGCCTTTGTTCCGTCTGCAATTGATATCTGGGTATCCAAAACAGCTTTGGCAATATCATAATTTTTATATTCTACATCCGGCAGGCCGCTTTTGTATAAATTATCTCCGAGGTAAATGACAGTGGTCTTATTGTCGAGTGGGATATTCTTTTTTACTGCATCCACAACAGGGTGTTTACCGTTTGTCAGCTGGCCGGCATCGCCAATTAAAATAATTCGTTGCGTAACGCTGTCTTTTTGAGCATTTACCAACACCTGAACCAGTAAAAAGCCAAACAGTAATACTTTTTTTCTCATTACTACCCTTTGTTGCAAATCATAATCTTCCTTCTTCCTGGTTCACCATTAATACAGCCCTGGGGGATGTGCGGGACAGGAAAATGAACCGCTTTATAACGAGAACGGCCCATATAAAGTTTTCAATTTACAGAAAAGTTTAAGGCCAACAGCACTTGCTCCAAAATTAGTTGATTGCTTCAGGATTAGTGGATACAGATGAAGCTGCTATTAACGGTGTGCTAATAAATTATTACAATTTGCTTTATTTTTAAAAAATCGTATCTTTTCTCATTCGTATATCTTAATCAAACAATTAACAACCAAAACCTGAGACAATGAGACTTCAGCGACTACTTGTGATCGCCTTCTTATCAACCACCACCATATGTGCAGATGCCCAGCAGGGAAAAGATTCTGCTACTGCAGCAGGGGGCAAGTTCAATACCAACCGTGCCCGCATGAGATGGATGGGTGCTAATTATCGTACCGAGTGGAATACACCTGTAAAAGTGCCAGTACAAAGCCTGGCAGGTCTTACCCCTGTGAAAAGAGGAGGGGGTAAGCAAACTAAGTCCCTGAGAATGCAGGATGCCAGCGGAAAGCAATATACCATACGATCCATTCAGAAATTCATAACATCAAAAACACTGCCCGGCGGGTTGAATAGCGAAGCGGCTGCAGACCTGGTTGCTGATGGTGTTTCGGCTTCATATCCTTATGCTTCATTATCCATGCAGCCGCTGGCTGATGCAGTGGGTGTTCCTTATGGTAAAGTTAGACTGGTTTATATACCCGATGATCCGGCGCTGGGAGAATTTCGCCAGGAGTTTGGCAACATGCTGGCCAC
>CAYPBW010000248.1:0-1535 GCA_964409055.1 uncultured Chitinophaga sp.
AATTCCCCCATCCCCGCAGTACTATTATTGGCCGACGGCACCATTCATCACGGACAGGCTTTTGGCGCCATTGGCACCACTACCGGCGAGATTTGTTTCAACACCGGTATGACAGGCTACCAGGAAGTATTTACCGATCCCAGTTATTTCGGGCAGATACTTATTATGAACAGTGCCCATATCGGCAACTACGGGGTAAAGGATGCGGATGTGGAGAGTGATTCGGTAAAGATCAGCGGTCTGATAGGCCGCAACCTCGAAGACCAGTACAGCCGCAAAATGGCCAACGGTTCGCTCAATGATTACCTGAAAGCCAACAAAATCGTTTCTATAGAAGGGGTGGACACCCGGGCACTGGTAGCCCATGTGCGCACCAAAGGCGCCATGAACTGTATCATCTCTTCCGAGACCACTGATATCGAAGTACTAAAAAAGAAACTGGCCGAAACACCCAATATGGACGGCCTGGAACTGGCGAGTAAGGTAAGCACCTCCGGCACTTATGAACTGGGCGATAAGCATGCGGCCATCCGCATTGCCGTGATGGATTACGGGGTGAAGAAAAACATCCTGCACTGCATGGTGGAGAGAGGGGCTTATGTAAAAGTATTTCCTGCCAAAACCCCGCTGGAAGAAGTGAAGCAGTTTGAGCCGCATGGTTATTTTATCTCCAACGGCCCCGGCGACCCGGCCCCGATGGATTATGCCATCAGTACGGTGAAGCAGATATTGAAAGAGGAAAAACCTTTGTTTGGTATCTGTCTCGGTCACCAGTTGCTGGCACTGGCCAATGATATTCCTACGTTCAAGATGCACCATGGCCACCGCGGCCTCAACCACCCGGTAAAGAACCTGGTAAGCGGCAGATCAGAGATCACTACCCAAAACCACGGCTTTGGGGTAGATCCTGAAGCGGTGAAGAAAGCAGATCATATCGAGATCACCCATGTGAACCTGAACGACCAGAGCATTGAAGGTATCCGAGTAAAAGGCAAACCTGCCTTCTCCGTGCAATACCATCCTGAGGCCACTCCCGGCCCGCATGATTCGAGGTATTTGTTTGATGAGTTTATATCACTGATTAAAGCTAATTCACACTAATTACACGAATTATGATTCGTGTGCTATATTAGGGTCATGAAAATCGCCATCATCAACGGCCCCAATCTCAATTTGCTCGGCAAAAGAGAAACCGATATCTACGGCAATATGTCTTTTGAGCAATACCTCGATTCCCTCCGGAAGAAATACGCCGATATAGCGATCAGCTATTTTCAAAGCAATGTAGAAGGTGAACTGATCAACGAACTGCAGCGGGTGGGGTTTGATCATGATGGTATCGTTCTGAATCCCGGCGGCTACACCCATACATCTGTTGCCATCGGTGATGCGATTGCTGCCATCAAAACGCCGGTGGTGGAAGTGCATATCTCCAATGTGCATGCAAGAGAAGATTTCCGCAAACTTTCATATGTCAGCGGCAAGGCTGCAGGCAGTATTTTCGGCCTCGGCCTGAAAGGTTACGAACTGGCCAT
>CAYPBW010000248.1:1635-3324 GCA_964409055.1 uncultured Chitinophaga sp.
GCAAGGCTGCAGGCAGTATTTTCGGCCTCGGCCTGAAAGGTTACGAACTGGCCATTGATTATCTGCTTTCTAAATGAGTATGTCCCACAAAGGCGCAGAGTGCACTAAGTTTTTTGAGAAATGGCCACTGAGACACTGAAGCACAGAAAGAGAAATCATTTCAGTGCCTGCCTGCCCGGCAGGCAGATTTTTGTGGCTAATTTATTTGTGTTCTTAGTGTCTTAGTGTGAGATGTATTTTCACGCAAAGGCGCAAAGACGCAATTTCAGTGTTTCTGTGGCAAAAATCTTTGTGTTCCCTGTGGCTTAGTGGGAAAAACCCCCTTCCATTTTTCGGTGATTGGCGGTTTGGGGTTACTACAGTAATTTTATTGAACCATAAATAAACTGCTATGAAGAAGCTTCTTGTCTTCCCTCTCTTACTTTTATCTTTTTTCGTTGTTGCCCAAAAAAACCTGACACCGGTACAGATAGCCGAACGTAACAAACCCGGCACGGTGATGATACAGGCTACTTATAAAGGAACGGTCACTGCTATTCAACCAGTAACCGATGAAGCGGCTGTAGGCCAGCTGGCTGTACAGATCCGTGAGCAATTAGAGGCTGAAAACCGTTTTTCGGAAGATGTGTTCTGGAATGTATTCATCATGACCTACTGCCGGGATATTGATAAATACCTGATGCAGGGAACGGAAAGAGTCTCCAAAGATTTAAATACAACTATGGTGGGCTCTGGTTTTATTGTTACTCCTGATGGTTATGTGATCACCAATGCCCATGTGGTGGATGAAACGGATGAAAGCACCAAGCAGACATTTGCCGAGCAGGCTTTTGAAGAAATCATCAAGGATGATATGGCGGATGTGGAGAAGACAATGGGCCGCAAGCTGAGCGAAGAAGAAAAGAAAGCACTGGTAGATGCCAATACCTGGTATTTCTCCCAGTCACTGGAAGTGAGCAATATCCAAACCTCGTACAGTGTAGTATTTGGTGTGTCGGGTGATAACGGTAAGATCGTACCTATGACCATACCGGCTACACTGGTTACCAAAGGGGCTTCTATTCCCGGTAAGGATGTAGCGATTTTGAAAATGACAAAGAACCATGTGTATCCTACTATACGCATTGGTGATGATAAAGAAATGAGGGTAGGTGACCAGGTGTATGTGCTCGGTTATCCGGCTGTGGCTACCTTCCATCCTTTGATATCAGACGAATCCATTTCTGAAGCTACACTGACAAGAGGCCTGGTCAGCGCCAAGAAGAATATGAAAGATGGCTGGGAAGTATTGCAGACAGATGCTTCCATTACACATGGCAACAGCGGCGGCCCCGTGATGAATGAACAGGGCGAAGTGATCGGTTTGGCCACCTTTGGCAGTATTGATCAGCAAAGAGGGCAGGAGGTGCAGGGCATGAACTTTATTGTGCCTACCACGATTGTAAAAGAATTTATTGAGAAGGGAAAAGTGAAACCGGCTATGAGTGATATTTCACTGGCTTACGAGGAAGCGCTGAGCCTTTTTGACAAAGAGTGGTACAAAAAGGCGCTGGTCAAGTTTAAAGAAGTAAAAGGGATGAATAAGTCTTTTCCTTTTATCGATAAGTTCATTGAAGACACACAAAAGAATATTGACAAGGGATTAGATAAAGAGCCTAAAGGAATTGACCCGATGTATTACTATATCGG
>CAYPBW010000249.1:0-3317 GCA_964409055.1 uncultured Chitinophaga sp.
CCGATGATCCGGCGCTGGGAGAATTTCGCCAGGAGTTTGGCAACATGCTGGCCACATTTGAAGACAGGCTGCCGGAAGGTGTAGCAAAAGGATTTGATACAGATGAGGTGGCTGAAAAATTAGAAAAGGATAATGATAACGAAGCAGACCAGAAAGCATTACTGGTAGCCCGTATCCTGGATATGTATGTAATGGACCTCGACCGCCATGAAGACCAGTGGCAGTGGGGGGCCAAAGAGAACAACAAAGGCGGCAAAACCTATTTCCCGATACCCCGTGACCGTGACCAGGCTTTTTATACTAACCAGGGTACTCTGCCCAGGTTTGCCAGTAAAAGATCATTTGTACCCCAGCTCGAGGGTTTCAAGGCACAGGCAAAAAGTATTCGTCATTTCAATTTTGCAGCCCGCAACCTCGACCGTTTTTTCCTGAACGGGTTAAGCGAACAGGACTGGAAAACAACTGTTGACTGGTTCCTAACTAAAATGACGGATGATGTTATTGACAAAGCAATTGCCCTGCAACCTGCTGAGATCAGAAATATAAACGGGCCAAAAATTGCTGAAACATTAAAGCAACGCCGAAATTACCTGGCGGCTGAAGTAATGGATTACTATCGTTTCCTAGCCGGTATCGTAAGTATTACCGGCAGTGATAAAAAAGAATTTTTTGACGTAACCCGCAATGCAAACGGTGATATCCTGCTGCAGGTTTATAAAATCGATAAAGATGGTAACCAAAGCAGCAAGATGTATGAGCGGACTTTTAAAGCCGGCGAAACCCGGGAGATCCGCCTGTACGGCTTCGATGGAGCTGACAAGTTTGTAGTAAAAGGAGATAATGACCGGATTAAAATCAGGATGATCGGCGGTGGCGGTGAAGATTATTTTGAAAATACTAACCGGACAAGAGGAAGTCTGTTTGTATATGACAAGGCTGAGAGTAAGAATACCATTAAGGGCAGGGTGAAGAATCGCATGTCAAATGACAGTGCGGTTAATACATTCCAGCGTATTTATTATAAGTATGATAAAGCCGGTCCTGGTGTTGCGGTAGGTTTCAATCCTGACGATGGACTATTTCTCGGGTTATCTTATAAATTTATCAATCACGGATTCCGCAAAGAACCCTACAAATCCTCGCATACCATTGCAGCCAGCCATGCACTTTCTACCAGTGCCTGGAATTTCCGGTATAACAATGAGTTCATTGGTGTATTGGGCACTAAAACCGACCTTGTTACGGACATTGATGTAAAAGCTCCCAATAATACCACTAACTTCTTCGGTTATGGTATGAACTCTGTTTATGATAAATCACAAACGGGAAAATTCAGGTATTACCGGGCAAGGTATAACCTGGCAGATGCTTCTTTACTCGTAAGGGAAAGGTTTAGTCCAAAGTTCACGGTGGCATTTGGTCCTACTTTCCAGCGTTATGAGCTGGATTCAACTGACGATAAAAACAGCCAGCGTTTTATTACAGATGTACCGGCTAATGGATTAGATATTAATACAGCCTTTAATACCGAAATGTACTTTGGTGGTAAGTTGGTAATGGCACTTGATCTCCGTGATAACAGGGCGTTACCTACAAAGGGGATCTACTGGGAAACAAATATCCGTCACCTTTCAGGGCTGAAGGATAATCCGTATGCGGTTACCCAGATGAATTCTGATTTCAGCTTTTATGTGCCTTTGTCCAAAAATAATAACCGCCTTGTTTTTGCCAACCGATTTGGTGGCGGAACAAACGTAGGTAGCAAAGGATTTGAATTCTACCAGGCGCAATATCTGGGCAGTGAAGATAACCTGAGAGGTTTCCGCCGTTATCGCTTTGCCGGTAAGTCAAAGTTGTACAACCAGGCTGAACTCAGGTTAAAATTGGCTGACTTTACTACTTACCTGTTTCCCGGTGCTATTGGCATATTTACCTTCTTTGATGCCGGTAAAGTGTGGGTGAAGAATGATCCGGGTAATACCAAATTGGCCTATGGTTATGGTGGTGGTATCTGGTTTGCACCACTGAGCAAGTTGGTACTCAGCGCTACCTATGCTATGTCGAACGAAGACAAGCTTCCTATCATCACGTTGGGATGGAGATTCTGATAAGCTAATTGAAAAATAAATATTCCGCCGGGCTGCATTTGCAGCCCGGCTTTTTTATGCTTTTGTTCATCGTAATTGACATTAATTTTATGAATGATGTTGAACCAGTTGCTGATAATAGAAGCTCTTTTTGATTTACCTGCTTTGGTGTATGTAAAACTTTTCCTTGCTGCAATCAGTGTTATTCTATTTTGCCGATGGCTGTCAAAAAAGCTGGTTAAAGCCGGAAGACAGAAAGTTTACATCACTAATATCAACCGGTTAATATATGCCGGCTTTCTTTATGTAGCTTTTGTCTGGTTGGTATTTAATGTAATCAGATATGAGAAACAAGTAAAATTCGACACGGAAAAATGGATGGCAGAGAAGAGCAGAAGGCATCAGATGGCTGCAGATCTCATCCACTCGGGTAAACTTTCCGGTAAGGATAGTAACCTGGTAAAACATATGCTGGGTGAACCAAGTTCCAGGATTGATTCTGTTCAAACCTGGAATTATTATTTAGGAAACGGTGGTGGAGGATTTGGTTTTACGATTCATAGCCTAGTAATTGAATTTGAAGGGAATACTGTCAGGAATGTTTTTTATCACAGATTTACGGATTAATCAAACACTGGGTTTGTCACACAGAGTTAGGTGATATTTTGCTGAAACCATGATTAATGAACTCCTTCGAATACTGATAATAGGCAGCCAGCTAATAGATAAGGAATGTAAATTCACATTATAACGAGGTAATAATTGTAATAATAAAAAGCCCCTTCGATTTCGAAGGGGCTTTTATGTATAGCTTAAATTTTATACGTATTAGTAACCGGGATTTTGTGTAACAACCGGGTTCTGAATGATCTCTTCTGCAGGAACCGGCCACAGGAAACGAAAATCACTGTAGGCAATGGCGCCCTGACCAGGAGTGTAAGGGGTACCACAACCGTAGATGGCAGCACCGGATGCTCCATTGATTGCTTTGGCCGGAATACCGTTGGTTGTAAATGCAGCATCCTGGCTCAAACGATGAATATCGCCCCAACGTTTACCTTCCAGCAGGAACTCAATTCTTCTTTCCAGTAAGATAGCGCTGATCAATGCATTAGGAGTGGCAAAGTTGCCAATCACATATTGCTGTGTTGCCGGGGAAGCCAGTGAACGGTTTCTTACAGTATTCAGAAGATCCAGTGCTCTTGCAGATACGGATCCTGAATTTCTTTG
>CAYPBW010000250.1:0-3303 GCA_964409055.1 uncultured Chitinophaga sp.
CTCCCCGTGTCAATCATGAAATTGACTATAAGCTTTATGGTGAAGAAATGCAGTTTGTTGAGATTGAATTGGACCAGAACGAAACGGCTATTGCCGAAAGCGGATCGATGATGATGATGGATGACGGCATCCAGATGGAAACCATTTTTGGAGACGGATCGGCCCAGCAGCCTACCGGCTTTTTTGGAAAACTGGTCAGCGCCGGTAAACGGGTGCTGACGGGTGAAAGCCTGTTTATGACCGCTTTTACCAATACGACAGGAGGTAAACGAAAAGTAAGTTTTGCCGCACCTTATACCGGTAAGATCATACCGATGGACCTGCAGCAACTTGGCGGCACCATCATTTGCCAGAAAGACGCTTTTCTCTGTGCTGCAAAAGGTGTAAGTGTAGGATTGCATTTTCAGCGTAAGCTGGGTGTGGGCATTTTCGGCGGTGAAGGTTTTATTATGCAGAAGCTGGAAGGCGATGGCATGGCTTTTTTACATGCCGGGGGTTTTATAGTAGAAAGAGAACTGAAAGCCGGAGAAATATTAAAGATAGATACCGGCTGTGTGGTGGGCTATTCACCAACAGTGCAGTTTGATATTGAATTTGTAAAAGGTATCAAGAATTTCATGTTTGGCGGCGAAGGCCTGTTCTTTGCCAAACTGCAAGGCCCCGGTAAAGTGTGGATACAGTCATTGCCGATCAGCCGGCTGGCCGGAAGAATTGTGGCCTATGGTACTTACAAACGCAAAGAGGAGGGCAGTGTGCTGGGAGGATTGGGTAATTTATTTGACGGAAGAGAGTGATGAGGTAAATAGTCAATAGTGAATGGTGAATGGGGTTGTTTCCTCACCCAGCCTTTTCCACTAATGAAGAGATAATATACTTATTGTACACCCGGGTATTTACTGGCCAGCACCAGTTCATACTCCGGGTTGTTTTTTAAGGATTGTAATACGAGATGCAGCAACTGCACCGCTTCTTCGGTTTGAAAAGCCTGGTCATGTGCCAGCAATACCAGGTGGCCGGGGGTCTTTGTCTTTTCGGCCATCAGTAAGTTATCAATGCGGCGGAGCATTAAATCAATCGCTGTATCCGGCGCCAGGGTTTTATGATCAAACATCCACTCAATATCCCAGCCCATGATGCTGAAACCGGCAGCATGCAATGAATCGATGGCGGCGCTGCTTTCATAAATGTCTGTGTGATCAATGGTATCAATACGCCATGCATTGCGGCCGGGCATACGGGCAATAGTATTACTGAATTGCAGTTGCTGCTGTGATCGTTGGAAATCTGCCACTACACCGGCAGGTTTATTGTAAAAGGAAGTATAACGGTTGTGGGCATGGGTGTAACTGTGGTTGCAGCGTTCGATAGTTGAATCTGCTTTCAGCATTTCCCATGTTTGCTGTTGCCCGGGGCTGTCGAATACATGTTCGCCGACAATGAAGAAGCTGGCGGGTATGTTTTGTTCTTTGACGGCCTGTAATACATTCCTCGTTCCTTTGTTGGGGCCATCGTCAAAAGTGATGTAGATCTTCTTTTTGGCAAGGCTGATCTTTTGCAGTGAATCCTGCTGCTGTTTTTCTTGTTGTTTGATGACGGTACTGTCAACTACTGTTACCGGGTATTCCGGTTGTTGCCATTTGCGGCTTTCGCAGGCGGAAAAAACAATAATGATGAAGGTAACGGCAAGAAGACGAAAACAGGAACTGGTTTGTTTGGGCTCAGGTTCGCCGGGGGATGCGGTTTCCATGTTGTGGTGGTATGATTTGATTCCGGAATAAAGATAGAGTGGGGGATGTGGGTTTGAAAATGAGTTTGGTTAAAGAATGGATAAAAACGGGGTTTGGTGATTGGTTAATTAGTTGACTGGTTAATTGGGGGATTGGGATCAGAAGTTTATAGTTTCCCCTTGTCGTTGTTCTTATAGGTATCCTGTCTGCCAAAAAGTTTTTGTTTTACCTGCATCCACAGGGTTGGCTTTTTAAGCTCCACCTGGATATAGGGTTCTATGGATTCGGTTCCTTTCCGGATATGGAAGGGGGTATTTCGTTTTTGCTTTTCAAAAACAACAATACTGTCGTAAAAGGAGATGCCATTGATATGCGTGGTGATCCCGTTGACAATGAGTTTTCTTTTATCAGCGATATGCCCGTCGTACAGGGAGTCAACCAGGTTTTTGGAGTATTCAATGAAAGACTTTGGGTTTTTTAACCCGCCATGATATTCATGCCAGTAGGAGGTGTGGGTGTCCTCCACAATATAAAGCCCGCCTTCTTTTACTTTTAAAAACAGGTTTTCAAAGGAAACGATCTGCTGCCGCATGGTATGGCCGCCATCGTCGAGTATAATATCTACATCCGGTATCTGATGGCAGACCTGCTGCAGGAATTTTTCATCTTGTTGTGAGCCGATGAATATTTTGATATTTTCTTCTTCAAACTTTTTGCACAAGGGGTTTATATCCATAGCATATACCCTGACATTTTCGCCAAAGTATTTTTTCCAGAGCTGCAGCGACCCGCCCTGTGATATACCGATTTCAAGGATACTGACGGGCTGGCCCCGGTATGCTGAAAAGAATTTCTCATATATATCGAGATAGTGGTCCCATTTGTGAACCTGGTTACCGGTATGCTCATAAAATATTTCCCTGAAGGTGGCAGCTTGCATCTGGTTGAATTTTTGTGTGGCCAAAAGTACAGGAAAGAAGTTTGTAAGGGGAGTGGTTGATTAGTTGATTGGTTAACTGGTTAATTGGGGGACTGTGTGTTGGGTTGCTGCTTGTTCATGCGGGGCGGAGAGGGTGATGAGCATCTGGTCGAAGGTGAAGAGATGTTTTACGGCGGTATTTCTTTTGAAGATGCGCTGCCCATCGGCGAGCATTTGCATTAGCTGCCGGTGAACGGTATTGTTGGCGAGGATCTTTGCCTGTGTATCTACTTCGCTGAGCTGTGAGGAGGTGTAATACTCTTTTAGCAGGCTGTGATATACTGCTGCTGCATTGCTGAAGGCGGAAGGAAAGGAGGGCGGCATGATATTATTGGCCAGTAAGCTGCCCTGGTGATTGGTGATGAAGGCCTGTGCATCGTTCAATAATTGTGTGCCATGCTGCCATGAGCCGCGGTATGCTTTGCGGTACTGCTGCGCCCCGGCTGCACTGAGCCGGATGCTGCGTTCATCTTCGGGAAATGCTTTTGTGATGTAGCGTTTAAGCAGCTGCCATAGCGAGAAGCACTGGTATGCCTGCTTTTTTAACTGCGCCAGTAAGGTGCGGGTTGTTTCTTTTCTGACGGGAAGGCTTTGTGC
>CAYPBW010000251.1:0-3297 GCA_964409055.1 uncultured Chitinophaga sp.
TTTCCACATCTTTCAAAAAATAACCATGGGTGGCAATATGCAATACAGAAACCTGTTTTGCTGATTTGAGGTTGGTTTCTGTAGCATCCCGCTGAATTAATTCTGATACCTGGTAACCGGATGACTTTAATAACTGGTTGATACCATCCACTTCTGTTTTCGTACCGGGCAGTTGCACAATTACTCCGGCGCCATAATCAGGAAAACCAACCAGTGTAGCTTTTTTACTTGCTGCCCCTTTTGCTTTCTTACTGTTGGTCACCATATCACCGGGGTTACCCACCAGTATAAAATCATATTGTTTGATCAGGTAATCACCACCGGCCTTCTTCAGCGTATTCAGGTTTACCTGGTTATAAATACCATCCAGTGATACATACACTGTTTTCTTTCCTTTCAGGTCTGCATCCAGCGGCGCCCAGTAATGAGTGTATGACTGTTCATCGTTAATCTTGTTCTTCATCGACACCCGGTAGCTCCTGGCATGTTTGTTCTCGAGGTCGTTTCCATTTTCCATCACCACCAGTTTGGGCTGCAGGTTTGATTTGGAAACGATCAATGCCAGGTAACGGCTGTCGGTACTCAGTACCTGGTCGTATTTGCGCAGCCGGATTATTTCTACCAGCGCTTCGTCGGCTTTCAGTTCTTTTTGTATATCACTGAACTTTACTTTGGAGGTAAAAAAGAAATCAGCAAAGTCCTTTGAATTTTGCGACAATCTTTTCTCCATCTGGTTTACAGCTGATTCCAGCGAATCAATATTCACAGCCTGTTCTTTCAGTTCTTCTTTTGAATATGCATACAGGGCAGTCAGTTGTTCTTTGCTGTCGATCCATTCATTATAATCTGCAATTAATTTTTCATTCCCGCTGTTAAGAATACTTTCACTCACTTTCCGGCTGGAACTTAACAACAATCCCTTGGTGGCGATCCGGTACTCCAGCATATCAGTCAGCAGTTGTTTGTCGCCGGCAGAAGCATCCAGTACAAAATTGTAAAACCGCTCAAAGCGGGGCGACAGCATATCCCAGTATTTTGTTTTTTCCGCTTCGCTCATTGGCGGAAAATACCGGTTGATGAAATCAATAGTTTTGCCCATCACTTCTTTGTACAAGGAGGCAGCTTTCTCTGTTTCCTTTTTTTTCCAGTAAAGCAGGGCCATATCTTCCTGCGACTGTACAAACAGCGGATGCACATCGCCTAATGCCTGCTCTCTTATTTGCAACGCCTTTTCGAGCAAAGGTTCTGCTTCGGTATATCTTGCTTTGTAGCGGTAAAAATTTCCCAGGTCGCTGATCACTTTGGCATAAGCCGGTGAGTTTTCTCCCAGAGTAGTTTTATAAATATCTGCCGACTGTTTCAGCATCAGTTCCACTTTATCTTCCTTCTTCATCAGTAAAGCCAGTATCGCCACATTATTCAGCATATTGGCAAATTCAGGTTTGCCTCTTTCCAATCTTTTCTCTAATCCACGATAAATTTCTTCCGCTTCCGGGTATTTTCCCATTTGTTGATACAGCAATGCCAGGTTGGAGAAAAACTTCAGGTGGTTTCTTGCCTTGCTTACTTCTAATTGTCCGGCCAGCTGCAGGGCTTCTTTCAGCAAACTCACTGCCTCTTCATAGCGACCGATGGACTGAAACAACATGGCCTTATTATTCAGCACAATGGCATAGGCCATAGCCTTGTCTTGTTTGTTCTCTTTGATAACAGCAATGGCCGATGCAAATTCCCTTTCCGATTCATTGTACAAACCAATATTGTAATGCAGTACCGCATAATTATTCAGCGATGCGGCCACAGCCATATTATTATTACCTAATTTTTCTTTACGAAGCTTTAACGCCTCTGCAGTGTAACTTTCTGCCTGTGCAAAACGGCCGGTAGTGGTATAAAGCAATCCCTGGCTGGCAATTGTTTTTAGGTAACCCAGTTCACTGGTGCGGTATGAATTTTCAAAATACCGCTGTGCGGCTTTAAATCTTTTTTCGGCAAACACATATTTACCCATTGCATAGGCAGACTGCCCCATTTGCAGGTTCAGTGTGGCAGTTTCATCGTCATCAAGGTCTACATCACGATATAATGAATTGGCGATACCACCCAATCGCAAAAATTTGGCGCCAAATTCACCTTTGCCTTTGCCGCCAAACAAACCAGAGTTATCACTCAGCAAAATGGCATAATCCACATCAGTAGAATCAAACTCTGCTTTTACTTCATTCAGTTCATTCCGGGCCGATTCCCTTGCTTTATATTTTGCATTGTTTTTGGCATTGTTTACTTCGCCTTTGGCTTTGTTGGTTACCCGGTCTTTTACCCGGTTGAGTATCTGGGCCTCTGCCAGCGCAGAGAATAAAAGGAGTAAAACAGAAAAGAGAATTTTCATACATGAATTTTAGGTTTCAGGGTCAAAAACTTCCCTAAATTACATTTTATTCTATGTACTTATAATAACATAATCATGTTAAAACCCGGAATTATGAAAAAATACCTGTTATTTATTGCGTTGATATTTGTTTGTCAGAGCAGTTTTTCTCAAACCTGTGAGGAAAGAGAGGACAAATTACTTTCAGCTGTAGGCGGTTTCTCTGCCGGCTTATTATACAATACGTATGGCCTGATAGGAAGTGTGGCCGATGCTTTCGGCAAAGACGCATATACTGCGGAAACCGTCACTGACCTGATGAATGCGCAAAAGAATATGGCCGACAATATTATTAAAATGCTTGACGGACTGATCAAAGACAATGCCCTGAAAGATGAAAATGATAAGAATTATGTTATCGCCACAAAAGAAATTATTGCCGGGTTAAAGAAACAGGCCGAAATACTGGCAGATTATGCCAAAACGAACAGCAGCCAGCAACAAAGAGCCTACGAACAACAACGGCAAAAAAACTGGAAAGACATCAGCAAACTGATGGGAATTGAAGAATAAGATCAGTTACAACCCAGTATCTCACATAGCTTTTCCCTCAATGCGGGACCCCGCAGGTTTTTAGCGATAATTTTCCCATTAGGGTCAATCAAAAAGTTCTGCGGTATCCCTTTTACATTATACAACTGTGCTGCGGCATTATTCCAGAACAACAGGTCACTTACCTGTGTCCAGGTGAGATTATCAGTATGAATGGCTTCCATCCATTTTTCTTTCTGACCGGGGCGATCCAGCGATACACCGAGCACTGTAAAATTCTTATCCTTGAAATAATTGAAATTCTCCACTACTGTCGGGTTTTCCTGGCGGCAGGGACCGCACCAGCTGGCCCAGAAATCTACCAATACATATTTACC
>CAYPBW010000252.1:0-3290 GCA_964409055.1 uncultured Chitinophaga sp.
CAATAGGAATGTTTTTGGCTATTGACTAATGACTATTGACTGTTTTCCCTATCTTCCCTATAACAAAACCTAACTGCCATGGCAGATCAGCAAAATCATTTCAAGCCATTTGTTGCCCCTGAAACAAAAATGGCGGAATTCACCGTAAAGTCCATTCTTACCGGTGCTGCATTCGGGATAATTTTCGGCGCAGCCACGGTTTATCTCGCCTTAAAAGCAGGCCTTACTGTTTCCGCTTCCATACCCATCGCCGTAATTGCGATTACACTGGGGCGAAAGTTTTTAAAAACGACCATTCTTGAAAATAATATCATCCAGACAACCGGTTCTGCCGGAGAAAGTATTGCAGCCGGGGTTGTATTCACCCTGCCGGGTTTTCTTTTTTTGAGTGAGGCAGGCAGCGCCAACTTCTTCAACTATTTCACCATATTGATACTGGCCATCTTCGGCGGTGTACTGGGCACATTGATGATGATACCTCTGCGCCGCTCACTTATAGTTAAAGAACATGGTACCCTGCCCTATCCCGAAGGAACAGCCTGTGCTTCTGTTTTGAAAGCAGGTGAAAAAGGGGGCGACTTTGCCAAAACAGCTTTTATGGGTCTGGGCTTTGCATTTGGTTATGCCATTTTGCAAAAGATATTTCATGTAATTGCCGAAACACCGGCGTTCATGACCAAACAAACACAAAAGTTCTTTCCATCCGCAAAAGTGAGCGGAGAGATCACACCTGAGTATATGGGTGTGGGCTATATCATCGGGCCAAAGATTGCCGGTGTATTGGTGGCCGGTGGTGTATTGAGCTGGTTTGTTTTTACCCCGTTGCTGGCCAGTTTATTGAATGATAATGGTGATATCATTGCAGCACAATTAGTAAAGCTTGGGTATTTAAAAGATGTGAATACCGCCGGAGGACCCGGTGGCTGGGATCCTGCCACTCATGGTTTTGCTGACTGGTCAACCGCTATTTACCGGGCCTATATCCGGCAGATAGGTGCCGGTGCTGTAGCAGCAGGTGGTTTTATCACATTGATCAAAACGATACCAACGATCATCTCTTCTTTTAAAGGCAGTATTGGTTCATTGAAAAAAGATGGCATTGCTGCTGAAGCCAATGTGCCCAGAACGGAAAGAGATCTGTCAATGAAAGTTGTAGGCATTGGCAGTTTAATACTCATTCTTGTTATTGCATTACTACCCAATACACTGATACCCGGAAGCAATATCGGCAGCAAATTATTGCTCGGTGTGCTGGTAATTGTGTTTGGGGCTTTCTTCGTTACCGTTTCTTCCAGAATCGTTGGTCTCATCGGTTCATCTAATAACCCTATCAGCGGTATGACCATCGCTACCCTGATGGGAACCTGTTTGATCTTTATCGCGGTTAAATGGACCGGTCATTTTTATGAACCAATGGCACTGGTAGTTGGTGGTATGATCTGTATTGCTGCTGCTAATGCAGGGGCCACCTCACAAGACCTGAAAACAGGCTATATCGTAGGCGCCACTCCGAAATACCAGCAGCTGTCATTATTCATCGGTGCTATCGTTTCATCTTTGGCAATCGGCGCTACGATTAAAATTCTGGATCAGCCAACTGCTGAAATGGCCGCACAGGGTATTCAGCATGCTATCGGAACAGATAAATACCCCGCACCACAAGGAACTTTAATGGCAACATTGATTAAAGGTATTCTGTCATTCAACCTTGACTGGCAGTTTGTACTGGTGGGTGTATTCATTGCTATTGTAATGGAACTTTGCGGCATCAAAGCATTAAGCTTTGCTATTGGCATTTACCTTCCGCTGTCTACTACGTTACCAATCTTTATTGGTGGCGCTATCCGGGGTGTTGTTGAGTGGAGAGAAAAAAGAAAGAACATAAAAGTGGCGCCAGAGGAAGAAGACCTTGGCAAAGGAAATCTTTTTGCGACAGGCTTAGTAGCCGGAGGTGCATTGGCCGGTGTATTAGTTGCTTTCCTTTCCGCCAGTGACGGCGTAAGTAAAAAATTGGCGAACGTAAATGCAGAGCATGGCCTTACCAGTTCACTAGGAGGTGAAGGTTACAAATGGCTCGGTGTTATTTTCTTTGCGTTAATGGGATTTGTGCTGTACCGCATCGCCATAAGCAAGAGAAAGAATATGTAAAACAAGAACTGATATAAAAAACCCCTGTCAATATTGACAGGGGTTTTAGTTTCCGGTTACGGATCTGTAACAGCTTAAATAAAATTCAGGTAGTCGTATTTTTTCCCAAGTATTGCTTTGTCATCAGCCTTCAGCCATTTGCTGAGTACAGTCGCATATACATTTTTGAAATCCACTTTATACTTCAGGTCACCTTCATCAAGGTCAGCCAGGTCGGGCAATTCATTGATGAGGCCTTTTTGTTTTAATCCGCCACTGACCAGGAACATATTATTGGCCGTACCATGGTCGGTACCACCACTGGCATTTTGTGCCACCCTTCTGCCAAATTCAGAAAAAGTAAACAACATGACATCATTAAAACGACCATTCGCTTTCAGGTCTTTCACAAAGGCTTTTATCGCGTCATTCATTTCTGTGAACAGTCTTTGTTGCTGGCCCTCCTGTCCTATATGTGTGTCAAAACTTCCTAATGACACATAATAGACTTTCGTGTTGATCTCAGAGAAGATCAGCGATGCAATCGTCTTCATACTATTGCCGAGATCCGTTTTGGGGTATTCGGCATTGGTAGGATGCAACCGGCTTTGCTGAAAAATATAATCGGCACTTGACAATGTTTCTGCCATTGTTTTATACAAATAATCAACCGGCTGTTCGCCTTTTTCATCCGTGTGATTTTTCATCACATCCCTGAAAAATTTTTCATTGGCAGTACCATACAAACGACGAGGATCTTTTACTGCAATGCCCTTCATGTTTTCTCCCTTCAAAGCAAGGCTTAGTATATCATCTATTTCAATAGCCTGGGTCGGTTTGTCGCATCCATTGCATTGTGCATCCAGGTAACGTCCTACCCAACCGTGGTTCCAATATTCGTTGCTTTGGCTGGCTGTATGCCAGATATCCATACTTCTGAAATGTGAACGATCAGGGTTCGGATATCCCACATTATTTAATATCGCAAGGCTGCCATCATCATATAATTCTTTGAATGCAGTCAGGGCCGGGTGAAGACCCGCCTCACCCGTCAATGCCAGCGCTTTCTCTTTTACAATTCCTAATCTTGGCCTGGCTTTATAGTACAGGTCATTCCTGAAAGGAATCACCGTATTCAAACCATCATTACCGCCACTCAGCTG
>CAYPBW010000253.1:0-3272 GCA_964409055.1 uncultured Chitinophaga sp.
TCCATCCGGCTGCCCATATGCCAGCATTTATATAATGCATCCAGCGGCACATTGGCTTTTATTTCCAAAAACCGTTCTTCGGTTTGCTCGGGTTCTGCAGGCAGGCTGCGGTTATATTTTTCTCCGGAAGGAATATCTCCAAACCATTTCTGGGCCAGCTCTTTCACTCTCTCCACCGTTACATTTCCTGCTACCACCAGCACAGCATTTACCGGGCGGTAATGTTTGAAGAAAAAGTTTTTTACATCATCCAGTTTTGCATTCTCTATATGCGATAGCTCTT
Organism: uncultured Chitinophaga sp.; assembly: GCA_964409055.1. GTDB lineage: Bacteria > Bacteroidota > Bacteroidia > Chitinophagales > Chitinophagaceae > JJ008. The sequence goes on from CAYPBW010000253.1 coordinate 284, forward strand.
TGCCGATCGTCATCCAGCGGTACGGATGTTTTTTATAGGCCAGTTCCCGCATTTTATGCCACACATCACCATAAGGTTTGGTGAGGTAATGTTCTTTAAATTCCTCACACACTACTTTGCGCTGTACATCCAGGCTTTTTTCACTGAAGGCCAGCGACAACATCCGGTCACTCTCCAGCCAGAAAGCTGTTTCCAGGTTTTCAGCCGGCAGTTGTATATAATAATTGGTGAGGTCATTGGTGGTGTAAGCATTATTCTCACCACCGGCCATTTGCAGCGGCTCATCATAGTTTGGCACATTAACCGAACCCCCAAACATCAGGTGCTCGAACAAATGCGCAAACCCTGTTTGTTCGGGATCTTCATCCCTTGCACCTACATCATACATGATATTCATAACGGCCATCGGGGTTGACAGGTCCTGGTGAACAATTACCCGCAGGCCATTGGCCAGTGTAAATCTTTCAAATTGGATCATACAATTCTAACAGCTTTAGACAAAACAAGTTGTAAAAGTATTGAAAAATACGGCTCGGGGCGGTACCGTCATCAGAGAATGCTCTTTACTTTAAACTCTACTTCCATCAGTTTGCCATCACGACGGAAGACAACCTTTACCTTCTCGCCGGGCACCTGCAAAGCAATCTTGTATTGATTCAGGTTTTGCGAAAAATTCTTGTTGATGGCAATCACCTCATCTCCTTCTTTCAGCCCGGCTGCTTCACCCGGTGAGCCTTTGGCCACATCGCCGATAATGATAAGCCCATTAATAAAGTAAAGTTCTATACCGGAATAGGAATAATCAAATGTTTCATTGAAGTGCCGGTTGGGAATTATAAATATGTCGCCTTTTGCATAGTTGAGAATAATATTGAACCGCCGTAAAATATCATTGCCTATAAGGCCGCCCATATACGGATAACTGGTTACATTGTTTTCGTCATCAAAAATAAAAGTGGGTACATTCCTGAATTTATAAGGACCAATTTTTACTTCCCGCATCACCATCAGCTCCATATCAATTTTTCCTCCCAGGCCCTCGCCTTCTTTGATGAATCTTTTTTTCTTCTTGCTCAGGAAATTACTGTCTTCTGCAAATTCTTTGGACAAAAGCATACAAAGCCCTGCACCCATATCATACAGAAAACGGGAGTTGATCGTCTTATCATCTCTCACCCGAAGCGGTTGCGATACTAACTGGTTGATCGTTGGTTTTAATAAATAGCCCCCTCGGGGATAGCGAATAGTTCCTTTGGTACAAAAACTGATCCGCATACTGTCGTAATCCACTTTCAGGATGTAGCGGCTCAACACAGAATAGCCAATGATACCGTCAATGCGTTCGCCATAAACAGCCGTCAGTATGGTGTAATCATTAATGTGAAAATTCAGGCTGTCAACCGTTAACCCGGGGAAATGTAATTTCTGGTTGTAGAGAAAACTTACTTTGCGAATGCCTGCAATACCCCGGATGGTTCTGTCGGACGGCGTTGGCTTTAATTTTAAATAATCCACCGTGGTAGAGTCCAGCGAAATACCACTGCTGCCGGTATCGAGAATAAAATTGAGGGTGTCCGGAAAACTCTCCAGTTTAGCCTGCATGATGACAATACCGCCGGTAAGCTGGGTAAAGGGCACTTTGGTAATCTCCCGGGAAGGTGGTTCAATAAACTCTTCCTGCGCTTTCGATGAAGCGGCTGCCAGCAAAATAATGCAGGTAAATAAAAAATATATGGCCCTTTTTTGCAAGCTCATGCTTTCTTTAGACAGGTAATTGTCTCAAAATGATGCAACCCGGTTTTTTGTTTATCGAAAATTAGTTGAATATATCAGCCTTTTACAACCACTCGTCATATAATCTGTTATAGCCTTGTACCTTTGCGCCTATGCAGTTAAACGAGTTATACGACAAAGCCGCTGCTTTTGGTTTCTTGTCTGTTGAGGAAGGAGTTCATCTCTATCACCATGCACCGCTGGCCGACCTGGTGTTTATTGCCGATGAACTGCGGAAAAAGCAGGTGCCGCATGGAAAAGTAACCTGGCAGATCGACCGCAATGTGAATACAACCAATGTGTGTATTGCCAATTGTAAGTTCTGCAATTTCTACCGCATACCCGGACATGCCGAAGCCTACATCACCGACATGCCTACTTACCGGCAAAAGATCACCGAGACATTGAAATACGGCGGCGACCAGTTGTTGCTGCAAGGCGGTCACCATCCGGAACTGGGTTTACAATTTTATGTGGATACCTTCCGCCAGATTAAAGAAGAGTTTCCCAACATCAAACTGCATGCACTGGGACCACCCGAAGTAGCCCATATCACCAAACTGGAAAAAAGCACTCATCACGAAGTGCTGAAAGCACTGAAAGAAGCCGGGATGGATTCATTGCCCGGAGCCGGTGCTGAAATTTTGATTGACCGGGTACGCCGGCTGATCAGCAAAGGAAAATGCGGCGCACAGGAATGGCTCGACATCATGCATGAAGCACATAAGCTGAATATTACTACTTCTGCCACGATGATGTTTGGTCATGTGGAGACAATTGAAGAACGGTTTGAACACCTGGTAAAGATCAGGGAAGTACAGAGCCGTAAGCCTGAACATGCCAAAGGGTTTTTAGCTTTTATTCCATGGACCTTCCAGGATGTAGATACGTTGCTGGCGAAAATAAGAGGTGTACAGAACTTAACTACTGCGGAAGAATATATCCGCATGATTGCTCTCAGCCGCATCATGCTGCCCAATGTAAAGAATATACAGGCCAGCTGGCTGACCGTGGGTAAACAGACGGCACAAATTTGTTTGCATGCCGGCGCCAATGATTTTGGTTCTATCATGATTGAAGAGAATGTGGTGAGTGCAGCAGGTGCCCCGCACCGTTTTACTTACCGGAGTATGCAGGAAGCCATAAGGGAAGCCGGGTTTGAACCACAGCTGCGCAACCAGCAGTACGAGTGGCGGGAAATTCCGGAAACGATCGA
>CAYPBW010000254.1:0-3259 GCA_964409055.1 uncultured Chitinophaga sp.
CCCTTCTCCCTTGGGAGAAGGGCCGGGGATGAGGGTGATCCGCCGGGAGACGCCATGCCGCAGCCGTTCCTGGAATCGCTGTCCCCCGAAGCGCGCGAGCTCCTCCTCGCCGCCGCCCGCCCCGTTTCGTTCGTGAAAGGCGCCAACCTCGTGCGCCATGGCGACGTCGCCCGCGGCGCCTTCGTGCTTCGCGAGGGCACCGCCGAGGCCCGCGTCCCCGCGCCCGGCGGCGACTTCCTCGTGGTGGCGCGGCTGCGCGGCGGGGACATCTTCGGCGAGATGGCGCTGGTGGAGGCCGGCACCTGCACCGCCACGGTCGAGGCCACGGGCCCGGTGGACGGGTGGTTCCTGGCTCAGGAGGACTTCCGCGCGCTGGTCCTGCAGCGCCACGCCGCCGCGCGCGAGCTGCAGCACGCCGTCACGCTCGTCCTCGCGCAGCGCCTGCGCACGGTGAACGAGACGCTGGCGGCCCTGCCCTCGCCGGAGGACCGCCCGGCACGCGACACGGCCGCGCCAATGGCAGGCGTGCAGCGCGTGCGCCGCGCTTCGTTCGACCTCGCGGCCTTCCTGCCCCGCCTCGCCTTCTTCGAGCGCTTCCCGCCCGAGGAGATCGACGAGGTGGCCGCGGCCGCCCGGATCCTCGCAGCGGAGCGCGGGGCGATCCTGCATCTCCCGGGCTCGCCGGCCGGGGCGGTCCTCGTCGTGGCCCGCGGCGCGGTCGAGGTCCTGCGGCCGGTGGGCGGCCTCGAGCGGCGCGTGGCCGTCCTCGGCCCGGGCAAGCCGCTCGGCTTCCTGGGCGTGCTGCTCGGCACGGCACACGGCACCCGGGCCCTCGCGCGCGAGGCGTCCATGCTCCTGGAGATCCCCGCCGAGCCCTTCCGCGCCCTCTACTTCGGCGATGGGCCCGTGGGCTCGCGATTGCGTGGGGCGGTCCAGAAGAGCCTGCTCGAGTCCCTCGGCCGCACCAACCGGGCGCTCACGCGGCTCGCCTCCCAGGCGAGGCTCGCGGCCCGCGGTGCCGAGGCGGAGCAGTTCGAGGCCGCCGGCGCCTCGCCGCTGTGGATGGCCCGGTCAGGCTCCTGAAGCCCCGGCGCCCGCCGGCTTGTCCCAGGGAATCTCGTAGACGGCCACTTCGCCGGCGATCCCGCGCAGCGCGATCTGCTGCGCGACGGGCCGGTACCCGGAGTCGCCGAGCACCCGGGCCGACGCGGGGTGGTCGACCACGGGACGCGTCGCGAAGATGGAGCTCGAGGTGGCGAGCGCCTGCACGCGGGCGGCGATGTTCACCGTCTGCCCGAAGTAGTCGAGCCGGTCGTTGAGCGTGACGGCGAGGCACGGGCCCTCGTGGATGCCGATCTTGAGGACGAGGTCCTCGTGCCCGCGCTCGTCGTTCAGCTTGCGCATGGCATCCCGCATCATGAGCGCGGCGCCGACCGCGCGATCCGGGGTCGGGAAGGTCGCCATCACCGCGTCCCCGATCGTCTTCACCACGGCGCCCGCGTTCATCGCGACGACCTCGTTCAGCGTCCGGAAGTGCGCCTTCACCAGCTCGAAGGCCTCGAGGTCGCCGACGCGCTCGTAGAGCTCGGTCGAGCCCTTGAGGTCGGTGAAGAGGAACGTGAGGCTCGTGATCCCGAGCCGCTGGTCGACGTCGAGCGTGTCGGTCCGGTAGAGGTCGCGGAAGGTCTGGTTGGTGAGCAGGCGCTTGGCCGTGAGGAATTCCTTGCGCTTGCCGAGGAGCTCGTGGAGGGCGTCGCCGGCGACGACGATCGCCGGGAGCACGCGCACGTCGCACCGGTTCTCGAGCGCCAGGCGAAGCGGTCCCGGCCGCAGCTCGACGGTGCCCGAGGGCGCCTGCACACGGTTGAACACCATCGCGATGTCCTGGCGATCGCGCGTGGGCTCGCCCTTCACGTCGATGAACTGCGCGGCGTGGGTCACCGGGTCGAACACGATCACGAACTGCGCGGGGAGCTGCACCGAGAGGATGCACTTCTCCCCGGGGGGAAGCTCCACGGAGTCGATCACGATCTCGCGGATGATCTCGTCGAACCTGTCCTCCGGCAGGTCGATGCCGGAGCTCCAGAAGATCTGCTTCTGGTAGTCCCACATGGAGAGCGAATGCGGGTCGTGGGCGGCGATCCGGCGCACGCGCGGATTGACCGTGAAGCTCACCTCCACCATCTCGTCGAGGGTGGGCTCGTACCCGGCGGCGCAAAGGGCGCAGTGGTACTCGGTCCGCCGGACCGTCTTGAGCGTCGCGTTGGCCTCGAGCACCCCGCCGCACCCGGGGCAGAGCAGGTTCCACGAGAGGTCGAAGATGCCCAGGCGCGAGGCGTGCAGGAAGGCGCCGATCGCCTTCTCCTCGTCGACCCCGTGCAGGCGGGCGAAGTCGAGGACGTTCACGCGGTTGAGAGCCCGGTCGGTCCCGTCGCGGACCAGGGACTCGATGGCCCCCGCGCAGGCCTCGTCCGCGGACTGGCGCAGCACCGAGAAGCGGGCGAGGGAATCGTCGGAAATGCGAAAGGTCCCGGTCATCGTCGAAGCCCTCCGGCGCGCGCAGGCGGGACGCGCGAAATGCCCGAAGCCCGCAATCTACGCCTTCTCCCGCGCGGCGTCAGTCGAGGAATTCCACCGTGACGGCCGGGCGTCCGCCGCGAATCCGGGCATGCAGGACCGAGTACTCCGGCACCTCCACCCAGGAGGCGACGTCGCGGGTGAGCGGCTCGGAGGCCACGAGGATGGCGTTCGCCGCCTCCGCGCCCCCGACCATCTTCCACTCGCCGTCGTGCAGGCCGTAGTCGCGGCCCAGGGTGTACCACAGGCTCAGGAAGTTCAGGTTCGCCTCGTGCACCCGTGCCGGGTCCGCGGTCGCGTAGCGCCCGAAGTCGAAGCAGTAGCGCACCGCCGCGAGCTGGGTGCCGTCGGCGAAGAAGAGGTTGACCGAGGACGACAGGTCGATCCCGAGCCGGTCGCGCTCCTGCCGGACGATGGCGAGGGCGCGCGCGATGGCCCCGACCAGCTCGTCGCCGACGGGTGCCGCCGACGGGTCGCTCAGCCCCGAGAGCACGAGCGCGTAGATCCATTCGCTGTCGGTCGTGCCCCGGACGTGGCGGGCGAGCGCCGGCGGGACGTGGGCCGCGAGGGCGGGCCTGAGCTCGGCGAAGCGCGCGAGGTCGCCGTTGTGCGCCATCGCGAGGGGCATGCCGGGGAACTGGAACGGGTGGACGTTGGCGAGCGAGATGTCCACCGCGGTCGA
>CAYPBW010000255.1:0-3247 GCA_964409055.1 uncultured Chitinophaga sp.
TTGGGTCGTTTAAAAACATCTTCCCAGGTGTTGCACCTGTTTTGTTCAGGTATATCGTGTTTTTTGGTGTATCGTTCATTCCGGATTTGAACAGGCTCTGCTACACCAACAATATCTAATTGATCAGGATATTGCACAGCATAATTACCATATACATTACCCCTTGCTCCGGCGCCAAGGGTTACGGCGGTTACCGGCTTTTTTAATTTTTTGTGCAAAGGATTATCCGGCAGAATGATTCTTTCGCCTTTTTCATTCATCGCCCATGATGAAAGAGGAAATGAAGCAGCAGCAAAACTGAGTGCTTTTAGTGCATCACGACGGGAAAGGGTAGAAGGCATAAAAAACGTTTTAGCGTTGATACATTTTTAGAACTTCAGTGGCAAACTTTTCACATTCAGCCAGTACGGTCTGATGGTCTTTTGATTTGATATAAGAACCAATCACATGATCACCGGCGTTGGGTACAGGCATCTCTCTTTTCCTGTTCTCGGGCGTACCTAGCTGGCGGAACATTCTTTTCATGGCTGACACTTTTACCACAGGATCCTGATGTGCTTCATCTTTAAAATAATAAAGGAGCAAAACAGGCTGTGTAACTTTTTTGAAAGTTGATTCTTTCATCGTTGTTTCCAGTAATTCTTCCAGTTGTACTAATGATTTTGTTACATACCGGTTGTTCCAGTATTGTGCATAGATTGCAGTCGTGTCATCAACTTTTCGGTACTTGCCTGTCACCAGGTGGGCAATCTGCAACCCCCAGTGATTATTCAGCAGCCATGCATTCGGATCGTTAATGGCAATATTCGGGGAAAGCAAAATCAGCCCGGCGATTTCAGGAAATTCTGCTGCCAGTTTCAATGCCAGTGTACCACCCGTGGAGGTAGACATAAGTATCACTTTATAGCCTAATTGTTTGGCAATAGCGTAGGCTTCTTTAGCTGAGTTCCATACTCCTTCGGCAGTAAAACTGGCCAGCGGGGCAGACGTATCAATACCATGTGCATCCAGCCGGCTCAGGTATAAATTGCAACCAAACTTTTGGGCAAACTCATAATGCACCGGGTCGCCTTCTTCCTGCGAAGCAGAAAAGCCGTGCAGGTATACAATAGCATATTCAGTTTTTTGTTTTAGGGAATCATCATACCAGATGATTCTTGCTTCATTATCTGGTTTTATTCTATGCTTTGCTTCTTCTTTTTTGATGTATTGTTCAAGGGCAGTGGCTTCGGCGGGTACATCCGGCAATTCTTTATGGTACCGGGGCGTAGATGGTTTAGGCCCTAAAAAGTAAACAACTATTAGCAGTAAAAGGAAGATACCCAAGCCTTTGAGAAATTTCATAGCCTTGATTTTCCTAAAACTACGCCAAAACCCTATTTAAAGAGTCATTAAGCCTGTATTAAATACCTGTTTCGTTTGCTGCCCCCGCTTTATTAGCGTACCTTTGCCGCTCTTTTGAAAATACGTTTATGGAGATAAGAAATATTGCGATAATAGCCCACGTTGACCACGGAAAGACCACATTGGTTGACAAGATTTTACATGCCACCAAAGTGTTCCGTGAAAACCAGGAAACAGGCGAACTGATCATGGACAGCAACGACCTGGAAAGGGAGCGGGGCATCACAATCTTTAGTAAGAATGCGGCAGTGGTGTATAAGGACGTAAAGATCAACGTAATTGACACACCCGGCCACGCCGATTTTGGCGGAGAGGTGGAAAGGGTATTGAAAATGGCTGATGGGGTGATTTTGCTGGTGGATGCCTTTGAAGGGCCCATGCCTCAAACAAGATTTGTATTGCAAAAGGCTTTACATCTCAACCTGCATCCGATTGTGGTCATCAATAAGGTAGATAAACCAAACTGTCGTCCCGACGAAGTACATGATGCCGTCTTTGAATTATTCTTTAACCTCGATGCAACAGAAGAGCAGCTTCATTTTCCTACTTATTATGGAAGCGGAAAGAATGGATGGTTTAATGATTCATTAGAACCGATAGATAACATTAATCCTTTGCTGGATGGTATACTGAAACATGTACCTCCGCCAAAAATTAATGAAGGTCCGCTGCAAATGCAGATCACTTCGCTGGATTATTCTTCATTCCTCGGCCGTATTGCCGTAGGTAAAGTAAGCCGTGGCTCCATCAAAGAAAACCAGCCGGTAGCATTGATGCAGGCAGACGGCAGTATAAAGAAATCAAGAGTGAAAGAACTGTATGTGTTTGAAGGAATGGGGAAGAAGAAAGTAGCTGAAGTAATTGCAGGAGACCTTTGTGCTGTGGTGGGCATTGAAGATTTTAATATAGGCGATACTATTGCTGATGCAGAAAACCCTGAAGCGTTGCCTGTTATCAGCGTTGATGAGCCAACGATGAACATGCTGTTCTCTATCAATAACTCTCCTTTTTATGGCAAAGATGGAAAGTTTGTTACCTCCAGGCACCTGCGTGACAGGCTGATGAAGGAAACAGAAAAGAACCTGGCTTTAAGGGTAGAAGATACAGACAGCGGAGATAGTTTCCTGGTATATGGCCGTGGTATCCTGCATTTGGGTATTTTGATAGAAACTATGCGCCGGGAAGGATATGAATTAACGATTGGCCAGCCGCAGGTAATTGTGAAAGAGATCAACGGGGTTAAATGTGAGCCCTATGAGAATTTAGTAGTGGATGTGCCGCAGGAATATGCCAGTAAAGTAATTGACCTGGTAACCAGAAGAAAGGGTGAAATGCATGTAATGGAAACAAAAGGAGAAATGCAGCACCTGGAGTTTGAAATACCTTCAAGAGGACTGATTGGCCTTCGTTCACAAATGCTCACCAATACGGCCGGGGAGGCAGTAATGGCACACCGCTTTACAGAATACAAACCCTGGAAGGGACAAATACCCGGAAGAAACAACGGCGTACTTATCTCAAAATTCCAGGATAAAACGACCGGCTACTCTATTGACAAGCTGCAGGACAGGGGAACCTTCTTTGTAGACCCGGGCGAAGATGTTTATGCAGGGCAAATTATTGCGGAAAACATCAAACCAGGAGACCTGGTAGTGAATGCTACAGAAGGCAAGAAACTTACGAACCACCGTGCCAGCGGCAGTGATGATGCTACCCGGATTGCCCCCAAGACACTGATGACACTGGAGGAATGTATGGAATACATCCAGCAGGATGAGTGTATTGAAGTGACGCCGAATTTTATCCGTATGAGAAAAGTGGTATTGAACGAGGAAGAGAGAAA
>CAYPBW010000256.1:0-3222 GCA_964409055.1 uncultured Chitinophaga sp.
GTTTCTTCTTGTTTCATGTGTTAGTTATTTATATCACCGCCTTCGGCGGTTTATGTTTTGTCACATGGTATGCCCTTATTAATCACTCCCGGTTGGTAGCAGTTTTTGTTTGTGGGCATTTCATGGTATTATAAATATGCAGTGAAGCAGATGGTTATTCATTGTCTTTGGATGGATTCTTCATCCAGTTATAAATTTCTTTATTACTTGCCTTTTTCTTTTTGGCGGCTTCTTCAAAAACAGTCTTATCTACTTCCACCAGTTTGCCATCCGGGGTAAGCATTTTGATTTTTTCTGTTTTTTCATTTTTGCCGGAGAAAAATAAAGACAGGAACGACCTGCGGCTCCTGTCTTTATGATTTTTGTTTCCCATACAAATAGTTTAGTTTAAAAATTCCACAATCTTGTGATATTGAAACCAATTACATATTGGCCTTCACGGTAGTCATTGCGATTAAACATGTTGTTGCTCTGAGGCACAATTCCATAGTAATTTCCGAAGAAAACCTGAAAAGCATGTGAACTTGTAACAGTTTCAAAACCAAAACAAATATTGGGATGAGGGTTATTGGTGGTGTGCTCGGTCAGTGGCTGATCATAACCAACTATAATAGAAGACATTTGGGATATTTTATATCTGCCCAGGACAGAAACGGCAACATGTCCGTTATTCATTTTCTTCTGAATCTCACCCTTGCTATCCACATAGGCTTCTACGTTATTAAACCATGAAAAGCTTGGAGCAACCTGTGCTGAAAAATTCTTGGTAATTTTTCTGGCAATCATTAACTGGTTGAAGTATGATAGCCTGTGCACACCATAGCGGAAATTATCCTTGCTTCGGGTATCAATCACCATATTACCAAAATAAGTAACACTTACAGGCATTTTATTATCAGTGGTTTGATGCAGGATTGCATATTTTGCTGATAAGTCAACCTGTTTTCTTTCCTTGGTAATACCTGTTCCAATATACAGGTTTTTAATTGGTGCATAGCTTAATCCAAATCTGATATTTGAAGGGGCAAACAAGCCAAAAAAATCCTTTGCACCGTTATCAATTGTTCCAAACCGGTGCAGGATATCCATTTGAAGTGTTCCTTTGATAGGTACCATAACCGTTTGGTTGTCGATATGCCATGCACTACCAAAAGTGTTTTTTACTACTGATGACTTTTTAATTACCGGGGCTTCTGTGCTGTCTTGCGCCGTTACAGCAAGAGAGAAAGCCATCAATAGTGAGGTAATTGATATTCTATTTATGAACTTTTTCATATTACTATTTTTAATTGTTTTGCGCACCTTGTTTGATCCAGGCCAGAACAAGTGCATTGTAATCTTTATTCGGACCACTCAATGGCATTGGGGCTGCTCTTTTGCCTGTCATCCATTGATATAATTCGCTGCTCTGCGGGTTTGATGTGTTGACGTAGTTTCCGCCTGTCAGGGCTGTATATGCATTAGCTACAGACAGATCCGGAGCTACCCCACCTGCACTGTGACAGCCACTACCGTTACAGGCAGCATTAAAAACGGGAACTATATCTTGTACAAAACTTACAGGCCGGGTAATCTCTTCACCGGTTTCGAAAATCACCGTTTTATCCTTGTAGCATCCGGCTAGTAAGAGAGCCAAAAATCCGGCAACCCCGACCCACATTACTGACTTTTTTTGTAACATGATTGATGTTTTAAAATGAGTAATCAGAGGTTGTCTTTTATTTTTGAAACTTCAGAACCAGGTTAGGTTTGATAGAGTGTGCTATTTGTGAGTTTTCAAAAATGGCAAAACCAAAATACTGATCAGAAAGTGATGTAAAGTCAATATCGTAAACATTATCGGTTGTTTTAAGAGCTCTCTTGAATTCCATTGTCCAGCTTCCATTTGACCATACGGCTTTACAAGGAATATCGCCCATACTTCCAGTATAAGAATCATTGAGTGTTACACCAGGAATTGCTTTTGATCCAATGCCCCCTGAACTATAGGTTCCAATTCTCTGATAATCAGTTCCAACATTTGGATCTATGGTAGTGGCATCGCTCAATGTAAGCACTCCGTTAGCATCAATGGCAGTGATAAGCTTTGCAGTGCCGGCGGTAACTTCAGAATTCATTATCCAGCCGTAATCATTTCTGCCGGGAATTATATACTTGGGTACAGATACATTACCTACACCCGGTTGGTTAAGTGTTTGTGAGTTATTTTGATACACATCCACACCGGGATCAGCCTTTCTTCCGTTGGGATAAGTATTGTCCTGGTATTGGTCATGTACTTGATTGCCCGCATTTACTCCACCTCTTACAGATTTCCAGTGCCACATATCAATTTTCTCAGTAGGGTAATTTGTGAAGTGGCGGCTTGAACCATCTGCACTGGGCAAGCCTGTGTGACAAGATTTATAACAAGTACCGGTATTCCAGCCACTGACAGAATTATTGATATTCCAGAGGAAAGAGATTTTATCCTCATAAAAAGGAGGCCTGTAAGGACTGCTGGTAAAGCCAAATGTTCCGCTTTCCTGCATCCATCTTTTTGTAGCAGGATCAAAATACCAGGGGCTGCGTTTGAGTGATTGAGTAGGATCAGCCCACTGAACCAGGAAATAAATATTATCGTTATCGTAAGCAGCTTTCATTTTCACCCACGGAATAATATTACCAGTATATCCACGGAAAATATCACCTGTGACCTCCGGAACAGCGGTGCTGAATTGTAATTCCGGATAGCTTGCCCACATTGCATCTATAGTTCCATCAATAGTAGGAGGGGTTGAAGTTTTTAATGCAACAAGGTCGGTTGAATTATTTATAGTCTGGGGGATGTCTATAACCTGGTCATCTTTTGTACAACTTACTACATAACCAATGGCTAATACTACTGAAGTAATTATCCATACATACTTTGACCTAAGACTTTTCATATCATACATTTTTGAATGAAAAAAATTGTTTACCTGAGAAAGGACGAATTGAGAAATGAAATCAGAGTGCAAGCTATTTAGCTGAAAATGACAGTTCCATGACGTTTGTCAATTTGCTGTGTGAGAATTATCACAATAATATGACAGGTGAGAAAATTTAGCTACCAGTGTGACAAAAGTCATGTTTGTATCATTCAATTGTCATGCAAAGGTCAGTTTTGCTAAAATACTTTTGACAGCGCTTTTTTAGAAATCAGTTCTTATAGTAACAATTTCATTCAGTTAAACTAGCTTT